>NZ_PIPF01000006.1:0-136992 GCF_004025845.1 Janibacter hoylei PVAS-1 | reverse complement strand
TCGCAGTCGTAGGAGTCGCCACGGCTGCCGACGGATGCGACGGCCTCGGCTTCGGCGAGCCGCTCGGTGTAGCGAATGGCTCGGTACTGGACTCCGCGGTCGGCGTGGTGGATCAGGCCGGTGACGTCCTGCCCGGCCCGCTGCCGGTTCCACAGGCCCATGTCGAGGGCGTCCAGGGCGAGGTCGGTGCGCAGGCTGGTGGACACCTGCCAGCCGACGATCATGCGGCTGAAGACGTCGAGGACGAACGCGACGTAGGTCCATCCGGCGTGGGTGCGGACGTAGGTCAGGTCGGCTACCCACAGCTGGTTCGGTCTGGTCGCGACGAACTTCCGCTTGACCAGGTCCTCGGGGCGCTCGGTCTCCGCGCCGTCGCCGATGGTGGTTTTGCGGGTCTTCTCCCGCGGGATCCCACGCAGCCCCTCGGCCTTCATCAGCCGTTCGACGGTGCAGCGGGCGACCTTGACGCCCTCGCGGTTGAGCTCGGCGTGGATCTTCCTCGCGCCGTAGACACCGAGGTTGGCCTTGTGGGCGACCTTGATATCGGTGACGAGCTCGGCGTCGCGGATCGCGCGTGCCGACAGCGGCCTGGTCTTGGCGGCGTAGTAGCTGCTCGGGGCGACCTGCACGCCGGCGTCATTCAACACCGCGCAGATCGGCTCGACCCCGACCTCGCGCCCATCGACCACGTCGTGGCGATGGGCCTCGATGTAGGCCACTACCTGCTGGTGGGGCGGTCGAGCTCCGCCGCGAAGAAAGCCGAGGCCGTCTTCAAGATGTGGTTCGCGCGCCGCAGCTCGCGGACCTCGCGCTCGAGCTCGGCCAACCGCTGCGCGTCGCTGGTCGTGGTGCCCGGCCGGGTACCGCCAGTTGAGTCCCCGATAGTGGTGTAGCGCGGTCGCTGTCCTCGTCCCGGTAGTGGACGTGGGTGCGGCCACCGCGTGATCCTTCGAGTCAACCTTCCACAGAATCCTCGAATGGAGTCATCACGATGACCGCACCTCACATTGTCGACCCTGCAGGCCTGCTGAGTGAAGCCCTGTCCGAAGCATCGCCGGACATGATGCGCAGCCTGTTGCAGACCATGATCAACGCGTTGCTGTCCGCGGACGCCGATGCCGTGGTTGGCGCGGAGTATGGCCGGGCCACTCCTGGGCGGGCGGCGCAGCGCAACGGGTACCGCCACCGCGACCTGGATACCCGCGTCGGGACCGTCGACGTGGCGATCCCGAAGCTGCGCTCGGGCACGTACTTTCCTGAGTGGCTCCTGGAACGCAGGAAGCGTGCGGAGTCCGCGTTGATCACGGTCGTCGCCGACTGCTACCTCGCCGGCGTCAGCACCCGGCGCATGGACAAACTGGTGAAGACCTTGGGGATCGACTCGTTGTCGAAGTCGCAGGTCAGCCGGATGGCCGCCGACCTGGACCAGGTCGTCGAGGAGTTCCGCCACCGGCCTCTGGCCGAGGCGGGCCCGTTCACGTTCGTGTCCGCGGACGCGTTGACGATGAAGGTTCGCGAGGGCGGGCGCGTGATCAACGCCGTCGCGCTGATCGCGGTCGGCGTCAACGGCGACGGGCACCGCGAGGTCCTCGGGCTGCGCGTCGCCACGTCCGAGACCGGGCCGGCGTGGAATGAGTTCTTCGCCGACCTGAGCGCACGGGGCCTGACCGGCGTCCGGCTGGTCACCTCGGATGCGCACAAGGGCTTGGTCGAGGCCATCGCGGCGAACCTGCCCGGCGCGTCCTGGCAGCGGTGCAGGACGCACTACGCCGCGAACCTGATGAGCGTGACGCCCAAGAGCATGTGGCCGGCCGTGAAAGCGATGTTGCACTCGGTCTACGACCAACCCGACAAGGACGCCGTCCAGGCGCAGTTCGACCGGCTGCTGGACTACGTCGACGGCAAGCTGCCCGAGGTCCACGAGCACCTCGACGCCGCCCGCGCGGACATCCTGGCGTTTACTGTCTTCCCCAAAGACGTGTGGACCCAGATCTGGTCGAACAACCCCGCCGAGCGCCTCAACCGCGAGATCCGACGCCGTACCGACTCCCTGGGGATCTTTCCCAATCGGGCCGCGATCGTGCGCCTGGTCGGAGCCGTCCTGGCCGAGCAGACCGATGAATGGGCCGAAGGACGGCGCTACCTCGGCCTCGACGTCCTCGCCCGCTGCCGCGTCAACATCGTGCCCGCCCTCGACCCCGAGATCGGAGGCGACAACCTGCCCGCATTGACCGCCTGAACCACCAGAAGGAACACGCAGGCGCTACACCACTACCCGGGGCTTGACCGTACCGCCGTCGATCTCGGCCTGCCGTACCCAGTTACGCAACGTCTCCGGATGCATCCCGAGCTGCTCGGCCACACGAGCGATCGCGCCCTGCTTCGTGGCGGGATCCTGTCGCAGCTCGACGGCCATCCGAGTGGCCCGCTCACGCAACTCGTCGGGGTACTTCCTGGGTGCTGCCATGACTCTCATCCTCCATGGATTGACAGCCTCCACCAGACCCGGGGCGATTCACGCACACGACACGGGGACCGCTGCACGAACAGGTGGCAGTTTCCCGCTCTCTACATCGAAGAAGCGCTGCGGGACGAGACATACGGTTCAAATGACGAGCTGCCGTGAAGAATCGGGACCCTTCCTGTCCATGGCCGTGACAAAGTCCCCACTGGTGGCCAGATGAGGTCCCCGCTGGTGGCCATGTAAAAGTCCCCACCCTCTGCTCGTGTCATCCATGAGCCGAGATCGAGGTCGTTGACTGCCCCGGCTGCGAGGAAGGCACCCGACCGGACCAGTAAAGTCGGCGTCGGCTGTCTAGATCCCCAGAAGCTCAGATCGCCCCAGGTTCAGCGAGAGCGGGCAGCTTCGGCTTCACCATGAGTCACCTTCATCGTCTGGGCCACACCGCCGCAAACCCCGGACCGTGTGCCCATCACCTGCGGAACCCGGCCTGGGAGGCCCCGTGGAGTTCCGCGACTCCTGACTCGTGCCGCCGGGGTGTATCACTGAGGCGATGGGTCGAGGGCTTCCAGGATGGTGGTCGCTGGTGGGTGAGTCAGGCCAAGGGTGGGCCGACCGTCTTCTCGAAGTTCACCGACACGTCGCACCAGCGAAGCTGAGGACCGCACTGGCCTGTTTCTCCCGTGCCGGTCAACTGATGGCGCATCTGTGACCCACTTGTGCCTGCGACTGCATCCTCCTGCTGTGGGCCGCTCCTTGGCAGCTCGATTCAGTTCAGACCTTCGACGCCGATTGCTTGGGCGAGGCATCGATGACCACGACCCTTCGCGGATCGGCTTGGTCCAGCCCGAGTCTCTTGATTGCGCGTGTTGCCTTGGAGACCTCGGCCGTGGAGTAGGCGATGACCACAAAAACTGAAGCTTTCGTCTTGTTCGCCCTTTCGTAGACCTCGAGTTGACGTTCCATGTTGCGTTCGAGGGAACTGCTCTTGGCGAGCTTGAACTCGATGAGCGCGCTGTCCAAGGCCACGGAGATTTTGAAGTCGACCGGGCCTCGACCGTTGTTGACCTCCCGATTCACGTCGAAGCGTGAGTCCTGAAGTAGGAGGCCGAAGAATCCTTGAACCTCACTCTCGTTCGCGAAGCCCTTTCCGCTGCCGCGGTTGATGACCCGCCACCCGTCCTGGTTCTCCACGTAGTGCTTGAACGTGTCGATGGCTTGGAGGGCCTCGTCGTAAGACGTCCAGGGCTTCTCGAACAGGTCGGTCTTTTCTGCCAAGTCGTGGGCCGCGCGCTGAACTTGATCTCGCAATAGCAGTCGCGTGTCGTCGACCTTGTCGCGGCTGGCCACAACCGCTTGATCACCGGTGTCTTCCTTGAGCTTAATGTAACAATCGATGAGCTCGGGGAACTGAAGCAGTGCTTGTGCCCGGACCTCACGCCGTTCCTTGTCTGATGACCGACGCACCAGCCGTGAGCGCAGGTAGTTGTTCACATCTGCGCGGAGTTGATCATTGTCGGTGACCTCGGGGAGGAGATCGAAGGAGTTCACCATGTCGGTTCGGTTGATCCAGGTGTCGTCCTTGGTGAGCAGGTCGGCTGGTGTCAGGATGACGAAGTCGCCGTTGGTGTAGGGAAGGTCGTACTTCGCGGTCGCCCATGTCTGTGTTTTGTAGTTGAACTTCGCTCGCGGGACAGACACCGTCTTGCGAGATGCGAGAGCGATGTGGGCGGTGGCGAACTCGGAGGTGTACCTCAGCAGGTAGTGCTTGATGAGATTCGTGGTGAGATCGGAGATGGTGTCGCGACCTACGCCTTGACGGATCAGCGCGAGCTTCTCGACATGGCTGGAACTCGTAATGGTCTCGTCGCCGAAGTTGTCCAGCATGTCCCCCAGCGCGGCGTGGAGAGCGATGGCGAACTTCGGGCCGAGTCCATGCCCACGGTTGCCACCGACCGCGAATCCGAGCCAGTTCTGGCGGACTTCACTGAACGTGTACCAGCTCTTTATGCGACCCGCGTCGAGCGGCTCGTGAGCGTGGTCGCGGAGAAATCGGAGGTAGGTCAGGATCTGGTCGTGGAGCGCCTGATACTCGTCCTTATCGCTGTTGAACAACAGGAAGGGATCGATGAAGACCGGCAAATCGGAGACCACCGAGATATCGAACGCACCGTATGCCTCGAGGGTCTGCGGGCTGACGTTGAATCTGTCGCTGAAGTAGATGCCGGCAGGGTCTGGGATCCATGTGGTCGGCTCATCGATGTTCTCGGGCTCCCCGTCCATCACACTCTCCATAGTTGGTCCTTGCGCCGAGGTAGTTGGTCCTTGCGCCGAGGTAGTTGGTCCTTGCGCCGAGGTAGTTGGTCCTTGCGCCGAGGTCGTCCTGTCAGCCCGACCGTTAGGCGCCTCGCCTATTCCCGCTGCTTTCCCAGGAGTCGCACTGCAGTACCTCGTAGGCTGGCGCGGCGAAATGGAAGTCTTGGATCAAGGCTGGGCCGGTTTTGCGGTGTCGAGCCGGTGATGCAGGAGACTCGCTAGCCCGAGGTACTCCAGCGCCTGCTGAGGGTCTTCGTCCTTTACGGGTTCGTGCGCCTTGGGATTACGCACTGCGAGCATGGCGCCGCGAAAGAGTGAGAGGAAACCCTCCTGCTCATCGCTGCCGCTACGACCTGCCGACGTGGATACAACAAGCTTTGGCGCGGCGCCGCCAAACGCATCACCCATGAGCTGGGCTCCAGACTTGTCGACGCCAGCGTGCTGGCGCACGCGCACTTCGACGGACTTGAATGCTTCGTAGACCGCGCTCGAGTAGTGGCCATCGGCGAACAGGTCACCGGCTGCCCCGATCACCTCGGGATGCAGGTTCTCGATCGATAGCCGCCGCACGGGGGCAGTCCTGGCCGCGGGGACCTTGCCCCACTTCACCTGGGTGTGCTGCATCTGCTTCGAGCCGTAGTCGTTGACGTGCACCTCGGCTACGATCCTGCGGTCGATGCCGCCGCGTGGATCGGGGACTTCGACGATGTCGCCCTCGTAGATCGCTGTCGTCACGTCGAAGAAGCCGCTCGTGGCTTGGATCATGGCCTGGACTTCGGTACGGACTTCGTCGTCGGTTCCCTCGTGTCGGATGATCACGACCTTCTTGGAGCCGTGACGTCGGGCGATGCTCGGCAGTGGCATGGGCCTCTTCCTGTCAGACCTGGTCTTGTGTTCTCGCTGCTGCTCAGCTGGCCAGGGCCACTGGCGCTGGCGACACGCCACGGGGGGTTTGTCGCTGCATGCCGCGCTGATGGTCAGCAGACCTTGGACCGTTCTCGTCGGTGCTGCAGGGGGATCACCCCGTCCGGCAGGTTCTTGATTTCTGGAGTCTGCGGTTCCCAGCCGAGCCACGCGTGGAGGTAGCGCGGAGCCAGACCGGCGGCGCCGTCGGCGTTGCTGGTCGGGACCTTCGCCTTGGTAAGCGCCTTGTCTAGCCAGATGGCGTGCTCGTGACCGACGTGGACGGGTTCACTGGTGTTCCACTTCCGTGCGCTGATCTGCTTGTACAAGCTGCGGGCGTGATTGTCGTCGATCTGCCCCAGCTGACGCAGACGCACCACCAGCATCTTGATCGCCACGCCCCACGTCTTCTTCAGGTCAGCCAACGTGCTGAGAGTGACCCGGCCCCCGAGTTTGCCCAGATCGGCCAGCAGGGGCTCGGCTGGGGCGAGGAAGGCCCCAGCGAAGCGGTGGGCCTGCTGCTCGATCAGACGCGCTTCAACGGCCGAAGCCGGTGGCGGCGTCGTGGCGTGCAGGGTCAAGTGCCCGAGTTCGTGAGCGACGGTGAAGCGCTGCCGATCACCGGGCGGGCTCGTGTCACCGGTCTGGGACAGGCGAGGGCGGCTGACACGGATCACGGGCGTGGTGTTCACGCGCAGTGACAGACCCAGGTGGCGTCCTAGCTCGTCGTCCATGGGCAGCACGACGACCCCAAGGCGTTCTGTGCGCCGGATGCAGTTGCCGACGACATCACCATCGTCCAGGCCAGCAGCTCGACGGACATCAGCGGCGAAGTCTTCGATGGCGCCCTCGTCGTTGAGATCCTCTCCGAAGACGGGCAGGGACTCGGGGTAGAAGGCCAGACCGAGCGCTTCGAAGGTATCGATGGCAGTCTCGGTGTCGGAGACGTACTTGTCCACAGTGCGCTTCGGTGCGTCTGCATAGGCACGTAGCCACGGGCGCGTGGACACCGGCTCGGCCCGCAACCCGGTCAGGTAGTCGGTCGTGCATGCCAGCGCGTTGGCGACGCGGTCGAGGGCGCCGGCTTCCAAGCTCTGGCGGCCGTGCTCGACCATGGACACCACGCCGGCGGGGATGCCGGCGTGGTCGGCCAGGTCGGCTTGGCTCAGCCCGTTGGCGTGGCGCAGCCGCTGGACACGCTGACCGATGTCGGCGGGGTTCGGGTTGATCACGTGGTGCGTACTCCTTGGTGACGTACTGGCATGGTGGTGCTCACACCGCGCCTGCTGCCCCGATGCCGTCCTCATCGTCCTCGTCGAACATGGGCAGACCCTCATCGGTGGGCTGGAACCCGCCACCCGAGGGGGGCGCACCCTCCAGGTGGTACTCAGGACCCAGGACGAGCTCGCCGGGGTTCCCCTCTCGACGGTCGATGATTGGGGCGACGAAGAGGTCGTCGACCTGGTTGTCGGCAGTAAGGGTGTAGGCCAGCACCCACGACTCCTGGGGCAGAAAGTTGTCGGTGTCGACGGAGAGGATCGCGTCACTACTGCTGAGGATGCGGAAGTGGTTCTCTTCGTCCTTGTGGGCCGACAGCACCCGGTATCGACGATCGCACCCCCGGTCAAAGCTCTGCACCGTGCGGACGCCTCCGTCGCCTGTCAGAAGTCCCAAGCCGACCCGACTGGTGGCGACGGTGACGGCCGCTTGCATCAGCGACCTCGCCAACCCAGATCGTGCCCGCTCTCCCTCCCGAAAAGCGGGATCCTGATCTAGGGCGGTCGTGATGTTGTGTCCCCGGGCGCTGAATTCATCGCGGATCCAGAAGGCCAGTCCGTCGAGACGGTTGCGCTCTTCAGGGGAGAGGTGTGACATACCCATGAGGATATTCCGTCGGATGTCACAGCGCAAGCGTGGTGTCTCGCGCGTGCCTTGAACCCTTGGGTCCTCATGGACGAACGTGATCCACGTCGGTGCGGAAGCACCGTGTCAGACTCCTGCTCCTGGCGATCGTGGTGGTGTGATGGAGCGGTTTGGACGTGAGGCGCTACGTCTGTGGAAGTTGAACACTCCGCAGGCTTTCGATGCCTTGCGCGACCCGGCCGCCTACTTCGCGCACATCGACGCTCACTACGTGGTCGTCCCCGAGCAGTTGGCGCGCGAAGACGCTGATCGTCACGGCGATCGACGCGAGTTGCGGTTCTGGATCGAGCAGCGCAGCCAGTCGCTGATGGAGACGACGCCGCTGCCCCCTGTCGAGGACACCTTCCTCGACGACCTCGGTGACGAGGTCGTCGATCCCCGGCGGCGGTTCCTGCACGACGGCATGCCCCACCGGCCGCACCGGCTGTGAGAGCTGCTGGAGGATCTCACCGTGCCTGCAGCGACCTTCCAGTACCACCTTCAGGCGTCGTACCAGACCCTCCCGCGGGCGGCTTGGGTCGAGCACGCTGGTCCGCGGCGTGACGTGTTCGCGCCTGAGGGTTCCGGCGATCGGGTCCGGGAGAGCAACGGC
Source organism: Janibacter hoylei PVAS-1 (assembly GCF_004025845.1). NCBI lineage: Bacteria > Bacillati > Actinomycetota > Actinomycetes > Micrococcales > Intrasporangiaceae > Janibacter > Janibacter hoylei. Next base: position 128,797 of record NZ_PIPF01000006.1, on the reverse strand, counting down.
GGCCAGCCCGAGATCCGCTGCAGGCCCGAAGCGACCGTGCTCACCTTCCCGATGTCTGGCGTTGAGGACGCGTTCCAGGTCCTGGTACAGGCGACTGCCGGCGGGCGGGCATGGGCCAGCGGTGGCTTTATCGACCGTTCCGAGCGTGCCTTGGTGCTGCCCCCGTGGCGTGACGACGGGTCGGACCCCGACCCTGATGCGCTGGCCCTGATGGTGAGTGAGTGCGGCCAGCTGCAGCGGGGCACGGACTTCGTCGTGACAGATCACCGACCCCGCGTCGTGGACTTCCATACCGTCACCTGGATGGCCCACGCCTCGTCCCGGGAGCGAGCGGTCAAACCGTGGCTGCTACTCGACGTCGATGGGGTGCTGCTGCCGTACGGCACCACGACAGACATGATCAGCACCAGTCTGTTGCGCGAACTGGATCTGCTCGCCCAGTCGTACGACTTGGCGTAGGCGACCTCGTGGGGCGCCAGCGCCAACACGCTCCTGCGCGAGACCGGACGTTCACCGTGGCCGGTCGTGCACGGCCTACCCCGCCTGGGAGGAGACCCCGACGGGTACGACACACCCCGGGTGGCCCCCGGTGTTGGACTTCGTCGGCGACCGGCCTTTCGCGTGGGTCGAGGACGAGCTGAGCCGTCACGACGCCGCGGCGCTGGCAGCCGACCACGAGTGCTTGCTGTTACGCCCGAACCCGCGACGTGGCCTTGATCGTGGCCATCTGGACGCCTTGCGGGCTTGGGTCTCGCCCGCACCGTGACGTGTCGACCAGCGATCGAGGGCGAGCGGTTGCCCTGGTTCGGGTTGCAGTGACGGTCACCCTTTCTCGTGTTCGAGTCGGGCGAGCATGTAGTCGGCGACGGTGGCGGCTTCGCGGACGACGAGCATCGCGAGATCTTCAGATACCCCTGATGGCAGGGTCCGTCCGTGGCCGGTGCCTTGGAGGTTGCGTAGCGCGTTGATCTGGTCGGCGATGTTCCAGGTGGACTGGTGGATCGCGCGGATCGCGTTGGCGCCTGGGACGTTCGGGTCGACCTGCTGGGGCAGGACACCGAGGCGTTCGCGGGCGAGGTGCCACAGCTGGTTGTAGTCCATCTTCTCGTTGACCGGGAATCCCATCGTCGGGCGGGCCGGCAGGTTGCGGCTGGGGTCAGGAGACACGACGCTCACCGTGAGCACGGCCTAGTCTCGGGAGGGCGTCGACGGCGACCGTGGCGCTGAGCTGCAGGTGGTGCTGCCACCAGTCGCGCAGGAGCAGTCGGCCTTCGGGGTTCATGTCGTGGTCGAAGGCCAACAGCAGCCGAGGGGCCATCTGGGCGTGTGGTCCACCAGCCGGACGCCCGAGGGTGGCATCCAGCCACACCCAAGCCGCTGCCAGCCTCCCGGCATCGGGCGTGTGTGCCGCAGCGGCCGGCAGTTCCTCGATGACGCCGTGGGGAATCATCTTGACGTTGCGCAGCGCCTCGCGGCGCTCCGCTAGCGGCGGCAGCCCTTCGTCGAGGAGGAAGGCCAGGTGGGCCGCCAGGCGGCGGTAGGTGTCCACGTCTTCGGTGATGTGCTCGGCGAGCCGGGCCACCTGAGGGTTGATCGTGGCTGCGTGCAACGTGTGGATGTCGCGGATCGAGAGGTCGCTGTTCCGGGCCTGGGCGACGAGTGTGGTCAGGGCGACTGCCTCTGCGGTGCGGATGGTGCGGGCCGCTTCGGGCAGCACGAGGGGGTCGTGGTTGCGGCGCATGGTCGTAGGGATGTGCCCGACGTGGATGCCGTGGTCCAGGATCAGGGAGAGCACGGCCTCGCACCCCGTGTGAGCGTCGGGCCATCGCGGCACCAGGTCCCTGGCGGGCAACCACGGGTCGCCCATGATGGCGATCTGGTCGGCGAGGTCACGGGCCGCGGCCTGTGTGGCGGAAGCGGCCCAGGTCAGCGCCAGGGTCGTCGCGCTGATGTACGGCGGCCTGGCAACGACCCGGCCCGGTTGCAGCCCCCAGCGCAGGAAATCCACCACGGCTCCACGCCAGAGAGTGGACTCTCCGGGTAGGAGTGGGGGCCAGTTGGTCCACAACGCGTGCTCGAGTCCGGCCATCAGAGATTCGAGTCGCGTCAGCCGGTCTCGAGCACGCTGGGACTCACCGGCTGAGCAGAGGGTGGCGAGCATCTCTCGGTGGACCGCCTCGATGTCGGGTCCCGGGTGGCTGGGGTGCGGGAAGTAGGCGTCGTGCAGGAAACAGCCGCAGTTGGGGCACAGCACGACAATGTTCAGCCGCGCGGCGACGGTCGCGATCTGGCACTGGGGGCAAGTGGCGGGTTGACCGGCATACCGTCGGCCGGTGCGGGCTCGCTCCGGCGCCATCCCCGGGTAGGCGCCACGCAGGGTCGCTGGCCTCAGCTCGTCCACGGCGGTCGAGGTGAGTGCCGCGACGCGGTGCAGCAGGTCATCCGGGGGCTCTTCCCAGACCCGCGAGTGGACCTGCAGGCCGGTCAGCTCGCGGACGGTGGTGTGGTTCGCGCTGGCGGTGCGTGCCAGAAGGGGCCGCGATGTCCTCGCCGGGTCGCAGGTCTGGACGAGCGGGCAGCGGTGGCGGCGCTGGCTCGATCATGCCGAAGCTCCTGACCTTGGGGCAGCGGTAGCGGAAGGGTCACCGACCGGGGCGGTCGCTCGCCGCCGCGTGGCGTGAGCGTCCGCGTTTCGTCGTTCGGCTAGCGCGGCCAGCGTGACGCCGGCGAGGTGCTTCTCGGTGATGGCCCAGGTTCCGTCCTCGATGGCGGCGGTCGTGGCGTCGCGCAGCAGCTGGAGCAGGTCGCGGTGGTAGCCGGCGCTGCGTTCGAGCCAGATGTGTGGCAGTTCCTTCCAGATGTGGTCGGGCCGACCGGCCGGAAGGTAGGGCTGGGCGTGCTTCGCACACTCACGCAGGAACTGTTGGAAGGCCAGCCTGTCGGCCTTCGTGGTGCCCGAATAGGGCGCGACGGGGATCTCGTAGGCCCGCCCGGTCACCTGCGGGTCGTCCATGACCGGATGTGTGTGCAGATTCGCGCCGGCGAGGATGACGGTAGCCCCGAGCTCGCCGACAGCGGTGACCACGGCTTTGAGGTGGTCCAGCGCCTCGCGGCCCAGTTTCAGTGAGGTTTTCAGCAGGTGCAGGTCGTCTACGATCAGCAGGCGGACACCGTGTCGTTCGAGGAGGTCGAGGTAGCGCACGCGTTTCTCGACACCGGGCGGGTAGCCCAAGGCCTGGACGATCTGCGCGTTGAACTTCGCCACCGTCGTGCCGGCCGCCAGGGACAGGAAGAGGACGGGCACGTGGTCGACCTCGAGGTTCTCGACTCTGCGTCCGGTGATGGTGCGGGCGGTGGTCGCGGGACGGACATCCGGGTTGGTGTGCGGGGCGACCAGGCGTCGGTGCGCCTCGAAGGCGACTTGGTAGAGCATCGTGGACTTGCCCAGAACGTTGTCGCCGGTCACGATTGCCACGTCCTTGGTCCCGGTCAGCGACTGCGCGTTGCCCTCGATCAGGGCAGTCAGGCGCTGCCGGATGCCGCGGTCGCGGTCGGAGTCGAAGTAGCGGCCCGCCAGGAAGCGGCGCACCTCGCTCGCGCGGGCGCGTCGCTGGCCGGACATGCCGTGGGCCTCGCAGGTGGTGATCATCGGCGGTGGCCCGATCGGCGGAGTGAAGGCCAGGGAGTGAAGCAGGTCGGCCTTCATTCTTGCTCCTCCAAGTTCGACCAGTCGGCGGCGTCGGTCTCCCAGGGCGCCCTGGTCGTCTTCGCCGGCGGTGCGGGGCGCGACCGCGGGCGCGGCGCCCCGCCGGTCGATGGGGTGCGGCCGCCGGCGGCGGAGGCGGCCTCGCCGTGGTCGTGCTTGGACTGGCCCGAGCGCATGGCGGCGGCGGTGAGCATGTTGCCGTGCCAGTCCGCCAGGTCCGGGTCCCCCCGCAACCGGTCGTACCCGTCAGCCGTGTTCAGGGTGGTCAGGACCTCTTCCTCGATGCTGTCGCGAGAGAGGTCTCGGTAGGCGCCGCGCTTCTTCATCAGGCCTTTCGCATGCCGCAACGTCAACCCGGTCATCGGTGCCCGCAACTCGTGCTCCCGGCGCCACGGCACCCGGATGATCCGGTCGGTGTCGGGGTGACGCAGCCAGTACGCCGAGACATCCCGAGGGTCGTAGTAGAACGGCGCCGCCTTCGCTCCGGCCCGGGCACGCTGATCACCGGTGTGCCCCGTTTGGTCAGGTGAGCGGAAGGTCCAGTCCCGCACGTTGCGGAACTCATCCAGCTCTCGGCAGTCGTAGTACAAGTCGTCGAACTCGACGCCGTTGGCGCCGATCTGGCCCCACCGGATGGGCATCGCGTCGTAGATCAGGTCCGCACGCTGGAGCACGTGGATGCGCCCCTGGGCGGCCATCAGGCTGTCGTAGACGTCCAGTGGGGTCAGCCTCATCCGGGCATCCTCGGCAGTGATGCTCTTGTCGGCCAGCACCAGGCTGGAGTGCGGGCTGCGGTGATATGTCGTGGCGATCCACTCCCGGATGTGCCGCTCCAGTTCCCGCGGCGTCAGCGCCGGGGCACCGCCGTGGAAGACCGGCTGACCGGCCTTGTCCAAGGTGATACGCCCGACCTTCGAGCCCCGCTCGGATACGTTGTGGCCCTTGTACCCAGGCGCGGCCTGGAAACAGGCCTGCAGGGTCTCCCAGAAGCGCTCCATGACCGCGTTGTCGGTCGGGTGCGCACCACGGGAGAGCAGCAAGTTGATCCCGAACTGGCGACACAACGCCCGAAAATGGGTCCCGGTGAAAATGCTGCCCCGATCCGCTCGGATCGCATCCGGCAGTACACCGGGGATGCCGTGCTCACCGACCAACGGCCGGCCCGCGAGCCCATCGATGCGTTCGGCTTCGGCCAGTGCATGCGGGAACAACCCGATGTGCTCCGGGACCCCGGCCCACCGCCAGTCATCCACCCGGGCCGGATCCACCGCCAGGCTGTAGGGCCGCAGGATGTCGACCAGCAGCAGGCCAGCCTCGAACCCGGTCGGGCTGCGGGGGAAGACCCTCGTCCCCACGATCACCCGGCTGGCCAGGTCGATCGCCGTCATCACCTCCACGCTGACCGCGGACCCGGTGAACGGGTCGAAGCAAAAGTTGTCCGCGCGGGTGACATCGATCGCCACCACCTGCCCCACACCGACCGTCGCGAACGACGAATACGAGGCAGTGGTCCGCAGCTTGTTCGTCTTGTGCGCCCGCGTCGTGCGTCCCAACGGCTTGACCACGTGCGCGATGTACCTGCGCAGCGTGTCCCGAGGCAGCTCCTCCATCACGAAGCCGTCCGCACTGAGCTTGGACAGGACCTGGCGGTAGATGTCCTTCTGCCGCTTTGCGGACTCCGTCCCGTCGAACCGGCCCACGACCCCCTTGCACACGTCCTTGATCTCCTCGTCCAACGAGTCGAACTGCGACCGGCCCTTCCGGCTGCGGCCATCGACCAGCTCGAACAGTCCCCCCGGTTCCCCGAAGTAGTCCCGGTGCCAGTTCCGGATGGCGTTGGCCGTCGGGGACCCGATCCGACCTGGCCGCGTCGAGCGGCCTGCCTCACGGTCACGACGGGCCTGACGATCCTGATCGTCCTCGGCTGCCAGCTGCTCGACCATTGCCGCGAGCTTGCGAGCCAGCGAGATTCCGTCTGCCGGATCGAACGGCCAGAATGGCTCACCCTCGCGCGCCAAGGCACGATGTCCCCGCGCGAAGCCCGTCTCGACGGTCAGGACGATCTCCTCGCGGTCGAGCGCCAACTGGCGCGCGGCCTCGCGGACGCTCTCGAACTTGTGCCGGAAGGGCCCCGCCACGGCGTCAACGCGGCCATCAAGCATCCCCACGGCCACCTCGAGGTCCTCGAACCGAATGTCGAGAACTTCGCCGTGGATGGTCTCGACGCGCACGCTCAGCGGGCGGACACCCACCACCAGCAGCGGGCGGCCATCTTCACCTTGGATGGTCGCGCCGTCGTGCAGCGCGACTCGCACGCTCACGACCGTCCCGCCCAGACCACGGGAGTGTCTTCGCTCCACCGGTCGGCAAGGTCCAACTCGACGTCGCCCCGCCAAGCCAGGTGCCACAGTGTCGACAACAGATAGCCGCCCTCATCGGCTGCGGCGATGTCCCCGAAGGTCGCGCCGGCGCCGTGGGTGATTTCGCGTAGGCGTGCCGTCGCGGCTGGCATCCACGGCTGCTGTCTGCGGGCCATCGACAGCCACCGCAGGTTGACCTCCTCCGCGCCAGAGAGTCCGGGAAAGACCCGGTGCCTCCACCCGCGGGTGGTGCACGCCTTAGCAGTCTTCTCGACCTTCCAGTTGAAGTCGATGTCCTGTAACTCGGCCGGGCGCGCATCCCACACCGTCACCGACCCGTCGACGCGCACGCTGAGCAGGTCGGGATAGTGCGACTTCTTCGGTGACCACCGAAGGAGGAACGGTTGGGCCACCAGCCACGAGACGTCCAGGTCGCGGTCGAGCATCATCATCAACTGATGCTCCAGGCCCGACTCCAGTGTCAGATCGTCCCCGATTGTCATCGAGAAGGCATGCACCGGAACATTCCGCGAGTACGTCGAGGAGCGAACCTTGCGGACCGACCCCAGCTGCCGCACATCTGGAGGTCCAGCACCCCAGTCCCAGCCAGAGACGACCTGTCCTTCCACAGCGAAGGACCACTCCGGGTCCGAAGATTGAGTTTCCGGCACCGCAACATCTACAGTGGACACAACGACTCCTCCTGCCACCCAGCCAAGGGATCAGGTAGTTGTTCACGAGGGCGTCCCGGGCCAACGGGACGCCCTCGAACTTTGTCTGCACAGCGACACTACCGAACGCTGGCGCTCCATTACCACGCCGTAGGCAAAACTCCTAACGACACGCCGCAATTGCCCGTAAACAATGTACAGAGCCGCTTGTACAAACTAGGCCCCCTCTCTACAACTAGAAGCCGGCCGAGTCCTTCGCCAGGTTCGAGAACCGCGCATAGTGCCCTTGGAAGCCGAGCACGATGTCGGCGGTCGGACCATTGCGGTGCTTGGCGACGATGACGTCGGCCTCCCCTTCGCGCTCGGACCCCGGGTCGCGATCGCGGTGGAGAAGTATAACCAAGTCTGCATCCTGTTCAATAGAGCCCGATTCTCTCAGGTCACTCATCGCCGGACGCTTGTCGGTGCGCTGCTCGGGGCCACGGTTCAGCTGCGAGATCGCGATGACCGGGACCTGCAGCTCCTTGGCCAGGAGCTTGAGCGCACGGGAGAACTCGGAGACCTCCTGCTGGCGGGACTCGACCTTCTTGCCGGAGGTCATCAGCTGCAGGTAGTCGATGACGATGAGCTTGAGGTTGTGCTGCTGCTTGAGGCGCCGCGCCTTGGCGCGGATCTCCATGAGCGCTAGGTTGGGTGAGTCGTCGATGTAGAGCGGGCTGTCGCTGATCCGGCCGACGACGCGGGAGAGCTTGCGCCAGTCGGGGTCGCTCATCTTGCCGCGGCGCAGGTGCTGCAGCTGGATGCTCGCCTCCGCGGCGAGCACACGCATGGTGATCTCGCTGCGGCTCATCTCGAGGGAGAAGATCGCGGTCGCCATCTGGTGGTGGATCGCCGCCGCGCGGGCGATGTCGACACCCAGCGTCGAGTTGTGCGTCGGGATCATCGAGCGACCAGCCAGGTAGAGGTGGGCCGGGTTGTCGACCTCTACGCAGCGCACGGGTACAGACTCGATGGGACGCACGTCCGTGATGAAGCGGGAGTTGCGCCGCTGGAAGGTGCGCGACCGCAGGTCCTTGTGGCGAATCGCCTTGCGCTCGAGCCAGAAGACGTCCTCGTCCGCGCTGAAGGTCAGCGTGTAGGCGATCGACGACCCCTGGCTGCGACCATGGACGGCCTTTTCGCTGACCCCGAAGCGGTAGCCCAGCCCGGCCACGAGGTCGCGCACATCCCCCATCAACCGTGCCGAGGTCGAGGTGAACTGGACGCACCCGACGTTGGTGACCGTGCCATCAGTGTCGAGCAGGCCCGCCAGGAGCGCGCGCCGCTGCTCCTCGGACGCCCTGAGGTAGTCCATCGGGATGTGCTTGTCGCCGAGCACACCGATCTTGCGCAGCAGCGCCTGCACCGTGCCGTGGTCGTTGTGGCACTCCTGGCACCGCCGCCTGCCCGACGACGGACGACCGCAGTCGGGGCACGTGGGGTCCGCCATGCGGGGCGTCCCCTTCGACTTGCCACCGCACGAGCGACCGCACGTCTTCACCTGTGACGTGTGCGGGACGAACTCGGCACCGCAGACCACGCACTCTCGCACCGCCACGTCCTCGACGGGCAGCCGGAGGGAGTAGCGCATGGCCGCGCTGGTCTTCGTCACCACGAGCCCCTGGCCCTCCAGGTAGGTGACGATCTCGGGGTCGTCAGTGGTGAACATCGCGCAGTCGCTGGTGCCATCTCCGAGCCAGGCACCGAGGACGTAGGGCGAGAGCGCAAGATCCGCCGCGGGCAGCTCGAGCGGCTGGGCCAGCGCGACAGAGTGGTTGAGGCGCGCGTCCTTGGTCGCGGTGCGGATGGTGGCCGCGATCTCCTCGGTGGTGCGGACCTCGGCGAAGGTGCGCTGGTTCTTCGTGCCGTTGCGCCCGTCGCGGGCGGCCTGGAAGGACTTGCGCGACGCGTGGGTGTCCGTCAGCCACTGATGCTGCGCATCCGCAACGATCACCGAGCCGTCCGAGAACTCGACCTCATAACAGGGGCGGTCGGTCATGACCTCCGTCGCGGCGACGACAGTCGTCGCCCGGCCCTCGGCGTCGATGAGCTGGTCACCGACGGCGACCTCGCCCATGGTCGTCCAGCCTGTCGGTGTGGGCAGCGCGGTGTCGAGGGCGAGCGCCTTGCCGATGGCCGGCCTGGCCGCGATGACGACCATCTGGCCCGGGTGCAGACCGTGCGTCAGCTCGTCGAGGTCGGTGAAGCCCGTCGGCACACCGGTCATCTCGTCGGTGCGACCGGCGGCGACCTCGATCTCGGTCATCGTCTCGTTGAGCGTGTCCCACAGGGGGGCGTAGTCCTCGCCGCCACGCTTCTCCGCGACGGTGTAGACCTCGGCCTGAGCCTGGTTGACGATGTCCTCGACGTCGCCGCCGCCCTGGGCGTAGCCCATCTGGACGATCTTGGTCCCGGCCTCGACGAGGCGCCGCAGCACCGCCCGCTCGGCGACGATCTGCGCGTAGTACCCGGCGTTGGCCGCGGTCGGCACCGACTGGATGAGGTCGTGCAGGTACGCCTGCCCGCCCGCGCGCTGCAGGTCGCCGCGCTTGCTCAGCTCGTCGGCGACGGTGATCGCGTCGGCCGGCTCGCCGCGGCTGTAGAGGTCGATGACCGCGTCGAAGATCAACTCGTGCGCCGGCCGGTAGAAGTCGTGCCCGCGCACCGCCTCACCGACGTCGGCGATCGCGTCCTTGGAGAGGAGCATGCCGCCGAGGACGGACTGCTCGGCGCCGACGTCCTGCGGCGGGAGCCGGTCGGCGGGCGGCCCGGACGCGTAGCCGTCGGTGTCCCCGTAGCTCCTCGCGCCCATGTCAGTCGTCGTCACCGCGTCGCCCTCCGTGTGCCTGCCCCGGACCCCGACGAAGGGGGGGGTCCGCACGCCCCGTCGAGGGGACGTCAGAGCAGGGTCGCACCCGTCGCCGACAACGCCAAACGGCCCTGTGGACAGTGCTGTGGACGGGGTGTGGACGACGCGCCATGCCACTGTGCACAGTCCGTGGACAAGTCTGTGGATCTCCCTCACACCCCGACGGCGACACCCCATCTGACCTGCGAGGATGCGGCGCGAAGCGTGTGGACCCGCAAAAAAATGCCGACCGGCAATCCACAGGCAACGACACGCCATAGGCCACAGATGACCCCCTTCGCGCAAGCTCGGAGCGCCCGGCGGTCAGCCGGTGCGCCCGTAGCGGATGCGGGCCCGCTCCCGGGCCTTCTCCGCCTCGAGCTCGCGGTCCTTCGGCGGGGCATTCGTCACGAGGTGGTCGAGCAGGTGCTGGGTCACCTGGGCGATCTCCTCGACGGCCTCGTCGAAGGCGGCCTGGTTGGCCTGGCTCGGCTTCGTCGACCCGCTCACCTTGCGCACGTACTGGAGGGCGGCGGCGCGCACCTCGTCAGTCGTGGCCGGGGGCTCGAAGTTGTGCAGCTGTCGGATGTTTCGGCACATGCCACCCAGTCTCCTCCTGCGGACCGACAGGGACACGCCCTTCGCGGTCAAGAGCATTTGGCCGCTGTCGGTGGCCTGGCGGACCATGGAGGACATGCCCACCACCGCGGCGGCGCCGCACCCCGTGACCACCCCTGCCCAGACGACGCTGATCCTGCGCGTGCTGACGGTGGCCACCTTCGTCGTGATCCTCAACGAGACGATCATGAACAACGCCATCCCGCGGCTCATGGACGACTTCCACGTCACCGAGACGTCGGCGCAGTGGCTGACGACCGCCTTCATGCTGACGATGGCCGTCGTCATCCCGATGACCGGCTGGCTCATGCGTCGACTGGCGACGCGGCGCACCTTCGCCGTGGCGATGGGTCTCTTCACCGTCGGCACGACGATCGCCGCGGCCGCCCCGAGCTTCGAGGTGCTCGTCGCCGCCCGCGTCGTGCAGGCGGGCGGCACCGCGGTGATGATCCCGCTGCTCATGACCACCCTCATGGACCTCGTGCCCGTCGCCGACCGCGGCCGCACGATGGGCAATGTCTCGCTCGTCATCGCCGTCGCCCCCGCGATGGGCCCGGCCGTCTCCGGGGTCCTGCTCGAGCTCGGCACGTGGCGCCTGATCTTCATCGCCGTGCTGCCGATCGCCGCGGCCTCCCTCGCCCTCGGCCTGCGCCTGCTGCCCGACACCGGCGAGCGCGAGGACAGCCGCCTCGACCTGCCGAGCGTCGCCCTGGCGGTCGTCGGCTTCGGCGGCATCGTCTAAGGTCTCTCGGGCCTCGGTGGCGGCCACGGCGGCGAAGGGGGTCCAGCTCCCGAGCCCGTCGTCGACCCCCTCCTCGCGGCCGGCATCGCAGCCCTCGCCCTCGCGGTCTTCGCCTGGCGACAGCTGACCCTCGCCCGCACCGGCGACCCGCTCATGGACCTGCGGGCCTTCCGCCACCGCAGCTTCACGGGCGCCTTCGTCACGATGTGCCTCGGCTTCGCCGCACTCATCAGCTCGGTCATCCTGCTGCCGATCCACCTGCAGCGCGGGCTCGGCCTGAGCACCCTCGACACCGGGCTGCTGCTCATCCCGGGCGGCCTGGCCATGGGCCTGCTCGGGCCGTCGATCGGACGGCTCTACGACCGCATCGGCGCCCGACCCCTCGTCGTCCCCGGCGCGGTCGGCATGACCCTGTCGCTGACGCTCTTCGCCGTGCTGCTGCCGCACGTCGGCATGTGGACCGTGCTCATCCTGCACGTGCTGCTCAGCCTCTCGCTCGCGCTGCTCTTCACCCCGCTCTTCACCGCGGGCCTGGGCTCGCTGCCGCACTCCCTGCACGCGCACGGCTCCGCGCTGCTCGGCTCCTCCCAGCAGGTCTTCGGGGCGGCCGGCACGGCGACGAGCATCGCCGTCATGACGCTCGTCGCGGGCGCCGACCCGACGACGGCGGAGCGCACCTCGGGCGTGCAGGCGGCCTTCGTCATGCTGGCCGTCGCCGCCGCGGTGACCATCGGCACCTGCCTCATGGTGAGCACGCCGGCCGAGGACCCGGCGGACGAGTAGCCGCGGAGGTGCGGACTCCCGGGCCGGTCAGCGCAGCCCGGGCGCGAGCGACGGCGTGCGTCGCAGCAGCGCGGCCAATGCCATGACGAGCACGAGCAGCGCCACCGAGAGGGCTACCGACCCCGCCCACCCGGCGCGCGTCCACGCGGCGCCGGAAACGGTGCCGAAGACCGCGGACCCGAGGTAGTACGTGAAGAGGTACAGCGAGGCCGCTTGGCCGGCGCTCGTCCCGCCGAGGTGGGCCCGCAGCGGCACCCAGCCGCTCGCGATGCCGTGCACCGCGAAGAAGCCGACGACGAGCAGCCCCATCCCCACGACGACGAGCGACAGCACGTCGGGCAGCGTGAGCAGTGCCCCGACGATCGCGACGGCCGCCCCGATCGGGATGACCGTTCGCCGCCCGTGACGGTCGGCGAGGTCGCCGAACCACGTCGAGCTGACCGTCCCCAGCGGGTAGACGAGGAAGACGAGGCTCGCCGCACCGATCCCCAGCGCGAAGGGGGGATCCGCCAGCCGGAAGCCGATGGTGTTGAAGAGTGCGACCATCGCCCCGAGCGAGCAGCCGCCGATGGCGTAGAGGGCGAGCAGCGCCGGGTCCGACAGGGCCCGGCGGGTCATCGCCGCCAGCGCACGCGGGTTGCCCGGCGCCGGCTCGAAGCCCCGCGAGACCGGCAGCGCGAGCCGCACGAGGACCGCGCACGCCAGGCCGACGAGCACTGTTGCGGCGATACCCCAGCGCCACCCGCCGCCCAGCTCCGCGCCGAATCCGGAGACGAGTCGGCCCGACATCCCGCCGAAGGCCGTGCCCCCGACGTAGAGCCCGGCGGCGCGCCCCTGGCTCGAGGGGTGCAGCTCCTCGCGCAGGTAGGCCGTCGCGACCGCGGGCAGCCCGGCGAGCGCGAAGCCGTCCGCAAAGCGCAGCGCGAGCAGCGCCTCCCAGGTCGGCGCGAGCGCCGAGGCGAAGCCGATGACGACCGAGGCCCCGAGCGATAGGTGGATCAGGCGGGTGCGTCCGACGACGTCGGAGAGCGGACCGGCGATGAGCAACCCGGCGCCGATGCCGAACATCGCCAGCGACACGCTGAGGGTCGAGGCACCCGTCGAGACGTCGAAGTCGCGCCGCAGGTCCGGCAGCAGTGCCTGCGTCGAGTACAGCAGGGTGAAGGTCGCGAGTCCCGCCGCGAAGAGCGACCAGACGATCCGCCGGTAGCCGCTGCTGCCCGGCAGGTAGCCCTCGTGCCTCACGCCGACCCCCGGACCATCCGCGCGGGGATGTTGTGCCGGGTGACGACCTGCACCCCCGACGCGAGTGAGGTCGGCGCCCCCGGGACCAGCCGGTGGTGCTGGAGCACAGCGGTGATCGCGGCGCGCGCGTCCTCGCGCAGGTCGTGGTGGAGCACGAGGTCGATCTCGCCCGTGCGCAGCAGCCCGAGGTTGTCGGCGTCGAGGTCGTGCCCGACGTAGACCGAAGGGGGGACCCTCTTCGCGCGGAGCGTCGCGAGTATCGCCCGGTTGGCGCCTCCGACGGAGTACACCCCGAGGGGTGCCGTGACATCCTCGAGCTCGGCGGCGACGACGGCCGCGGTCGCAGCGTCGAGCCCGTCGGCATCGGCGACCCGGCGCACCTCGACGTGCGGTGCGGTGGCGCTCATCTGCTCGACGAAGGCCTCGACCCGGGTCCGCTCCCCCACGAAGGAGGAGCGGCTCAGCGTGACGAGGACGCTCGCGAGATCGCCTCTGCCCCAGTGCTGCACGAGGTGCGCGGCGGTGCGGCCGGCCGAGACGTGGTCCGGCCCGGCATAGGCGATGCGCCGCGATCCGTGCACGTCGGTGACGAGGGTGACCGCGGGGATCCCGCGGTCGGCGAGGTCGTCGATCGCGGCCGCGACGGCCGGCTCGTCGGGGACCTTGAGGAGCACGGCGTGGCTGGTGCGCCCCCTGCGCCCGATGCCCTCGAGCGTGGCGACGACATCGTCGACCGTGCCCGACTCCCGCAGGTGGTAGCGGGCGCGCACGGCGGCCGGCCGCAGCCCGCTCAGCTGGGACTCCAGCGCCGCCGTGACCTCTCCGCTGAAGCGGTCGGGAGCCTGCATGACGACGTCGAGGACGAGCGAGCGGGCCCCGAGGCGCAGGGCGCTCGCCTGCCGGTCGAGCTCGGCGACCGCCTGCTCCACCGCGCGGACGGCGCGGGGACTGGCACCCGGCCGACCGTGGAGGACCCGGTCGACGGTGGCCTCGGACAGGCCGGCCTGCTCGGCGATGTCGGCGACGCGGTGGCTGCGCACTCAGCCCCGCAGCGGTCGGGCCGCCCGGTCGTGGTGCGCGATCGAGGCGACGAGGAGGAACTGGGCGAACACATAGGTGAGCATGACGAGCACGCTGTGGAGGGGCAGCTCGACCCCATCGAAGGTGCGCAGCGCGATGAGCCCGTCGGAGACGAGGAAGACCACGGCGCCGACCGTCGCGACCCGGTCGAGCCCGGTCGCGAGGACGGCCATGGTGACGATGGCGGCCCCGTAGACGAGGACCGGCCAGATCGCTCCCGTACGCAGCGCGGTGAAGACCAGCACGGCGAGCATCGCCACGACATAGGGGGCGACGAGGACCGGTCGGGTGCGCGCGATGCTCCGGTCGACGAAGGGCAGGAAGGCTGCGGCATAGGCGATCTGGGCGAGCAGGAAGGGCACGACCATCGCCCAGAAGCCGGCGTCGCTGCCGTCGTCGAAGAACCGCGGGAGCGTGTCGCCGAGCCACGAGAGGCCGAGCGCCGCGAGGGCCAGACGCGCGAGCTGCGACTTCGGGTCCGGGGTGGTGGTCCACAGCAGCCACGCGAGCACGGGCATGAGCAGCACCTGGGTGAGGTCGGCGAGCACACCCCCCGGAGCGACGCCCTGCGCGGCCAGGTGGACCAGAGTGACGACCACGAGGGCGGCGAGCGCAGGCATGGCCCGAGCCTACGGCCGCATCGGTCCCTGAGGAGGGCCCCCGGGCCCGTCTCGAAGGGCCCCTGAGAAGGGCCCCCCGGGCCCGTCTCGAAGGGCCCCTCCCTTCGAGACGCTCGGCCGTGGACGGCCTCACTCCTCAGGGAGCGGGGGGCAGTCGGCCGAGGACGGCCTCACCCCCAGGGAGCGGGGGGCAGTCGGCCGTGGACGGCCTCACTCCTCAGGGAGCGGAGGACGGACACACGGCGGCAGGCGGCAGGGCGAAGGGGATGGCTGCGCACATCAAGCCGAAGTCGAGAACGGCAACGGCACCAGCGGACCAGGCAGGACTTCGGCGGGCGCAGCCGTCCCCCTTCGCCCCGCCCACCCGGGGACCGAGGGACGGGCATATCGTCGAGTCATGAGCCTCCTCGACGCCCCCCTCGCCCGCCTCGACGGCACCCCCGGCACGCTGCGCGACCTCACCGGCGGCCGACCGGCGCTGCTCGTCAATGTCGCGAGCAAGTGCGGCCTGACCCCGCAGTACGCGGCCCTCGAGGCGCTGCACGAGGAGTACGCCCCGCAGGGGTTCACCGTCGTCGGGCTGCCGTGCAACCAGTTCGGCGGGCAGGAGCCGGGCACGGCCGAGGAGATCGCCGAGTTCTGCTCCGCCACCTACGGCGTGACCTTCCCGATGAGCGAAAAGGTCGAGGTCAACGGCCCCGGCCGCCACGCCGTCTACGCGGCTCTCGTCGACACCCCGGACGAAGGGGGCGAGAGTGGCGACATCCGGTGGAACTTCGAGAAGTTCGTCATCGACGCCGACGGCACGCCCGTGGCGCGCTTCAGCCCGCAGGTGGCGCCCGACGACGAGCGGGTCGTCGCCGCCCTTCGCTCCGCCATCGGCTGAGTGCACGCACCCGACGAGCCCGTCGCGCGGATCGACGGCGGGGACCTGTCGTGCGCGCGGCTACTCATCCTGCTGCGTGCGCGGGTCGCCGACCTGCCCCCCGGCAGCATCGTGCACCTGAGCACGACCGACCCGGTTGCGCCCATCGACCTGCCGGCGTGGTGCCGGCTCACCGGCCACGGGTACCTCGGCGTCGCCGAGCCCGGGCCGCCCCCGGTCTACGGGGTGCGGGTGGGGGCCAGCCCGGTCGAGACGCGACCGGACCGGCCCTGGCACCCCATCGACCCCACGATTTCCGGGTGACCCGAGAAACCCGCGGTTCGCAAGGGTTTGAAACTCTTGCGAACCGCGGGTTTCTCTTGCTGAGCGCGAAGGGGGGTCAGCCGCGAGCCGACTCCCGCGCGTTGGACGGACGACCCCACGGCCCGGTGATCGCAAAGGTGCGACCGGGGTCGCCCTGGATGTTGGCGAAGAGGGTCGTGCCCGCGGCGTCGAAGGTCGGGCCGGCCCACTCGCTGTCGTCGACGAGGTTGAGCGCGAGACGGTAGGCCGTGCCCTGGTCGGTGACGCCGATGAGCTGCGAGGCGCCCTCGCCGTCCTCGGCGAGGACGAGCCCACCGTGGGGCGAGACGGTGATGTTGTCCGGGCCGTCGACGCCGGCGCCGTCCTCGTTGACCGCGAAGATCGTCGTGAGCCTGATCGTCTGCTTGCGGGGGTCGAAGAACCACACCTGGCCGTCGTGCTCGTGGAGCGAGCCGTCGTCGCTGCGGGCATAGCTCGAGACGACATAGACGCCGCCGTCGCCCCACCACTGACCCTCGAGCTTGCGCGCGCGGGTCACCTCGTCGTCGGCGAGCTGCTCACGGATCGGGGTCTCCCGGGCGTCACGGTCGGGGACCTCGACCCAGCGCACGGTGTAGGTGGTGTTGGTCTTCGTCGCCTTCGACAGGTCAGTGACGTGGGCGCCGTTGCGCTCGAAGGCGACGAGCGCCTCGAGGGTGCCGACCTCGACGGCGCCGTCGGCCGCGAGCGCGTGGAGTGCGCCCTTGCCCTGGCGGTAGCCAGCGGGCGGGGTCCAGCGGTAGAAGAGTCCGTTGGGCTCGTCGGCGTCCTCGGTGAGGTAGATCCGGCCGGTCGCCTCCTCGACAACGGCGGCCTCGTGCTCGAAGCGCCCGAGGAACTTCAGCGGGATGTTGGCCTTGCCGATGTTGGCCGCCTGGCTGGTCGGGTCGACCTCGAAGACGTAGCCGTGGTCCTGCTCGAAGGTGTAGCTGACGCCATCGTCCTCGTGGGTACCGGCGCGCTCGTCGGTCTCCTCGCAGGTCAGCCACGTGCCCCACGGCGTGATGCCGCCGGCGCAGTTGTCGACGGTGCCGGCCACGGAGGTGTAGTGCTCGAGCACGGTGTTGTCGGCGTCCACGACGAGGGTGGAGGTTCCCCCCTTCGCCCCGCGGTCGTAGACCAGTCCGTCGACGTGCGGGACGGCGCCGTCGTCGGCACCACCGATCTCGTGGTTGCAGACGATCGTCGAGCCGCCGCCAGCACGGGCGAAGGCACCCATCGCGTCCTGACTGCCGGCCACGGCGTAGCCGCCGACCGTGGTCGTGCCGGACTCGGCGAGGACCGTGTAGCTGAAGCCCTCCGGCAGGGCGAGCAGCTCACCGGCCGGACGAAGGGGGCCGTAGCCGGCGGCCAGGCGGGTGGTCTGCGCGGCGGTGGCGTGCGCGGCGAAGGGGGCCGAGCTGCCGGCGACGAGCAGGCCGAGGGCGCCGGCGGAGCCGCCGAGCAGGGTGCGGCGGTCGATGGGGGCTGGGGTGGACATGGGGACTCCTGGGATCGGTCGAGGGGACGCGCCGTAGTCCAGCAAGCAGGCGTTCGCCCGGGGCGACCCTCACGGGTCCCCCGGGCGAACGGTGGGTGAAACGTCGGCCGCGCTCAGGCGGCGAGCAGCTTGTCGAGCTGGCTGACCGCGGACGTCGAGCCCTCGACGACGCCCATGTCGAGCACCTTCTGCATGTCGTCGGCGGACTCCCACGTGGAGGTGTTGACCATGCGTGTGGCTTCGTTCGCTTGGTGGCGGGGTTTTTGCAGCGCTCCGTGGCGGTCTTGTTGCCGCGATCACGCAGGACTGGCTGCAGGTAGGTGTCGCGGTCTGAACCGAGAGGGGTGCGCCCGGTCGGGGCCGTTTGGATCGCTGCCGCTACGTCAGAGTCCGAAGGCTCCGCCGCTGACGAGGATCACGATGCCGAGGCCGATGAGAACGATGGGGAAGAGGATGTGCTCCCAGCGTTCGAGCACTTCGGCGATCGGGGGGCGGGTGGCGACGAACTTCGCCAGGGCCACCAGGACCGCGACGAGCGCGAGGAAGACGATGCAGTAGGCGACTACTGCGAGAGGTTCCACGCTGAGGAAGACAGGGGTGTAGACGCCGATGTTGTCGCCGCCGTTGGCAAGGGTGACGCCTGCGACTGTCCACACGCCGACCTTCTTGCCGGCAACCTTGGCCTCGTCGTCATCGTCGTCATCGTCTCCGCGCCAGGCCTGCCATGCGGCCCAGAGGCCGAGGCCCAGAGGGATGAGACCGAAGTACGGGATGGCTGCCGAGGGCAGGAATGCTCCGGCACCGATGGTCACCAGGACCGCGGCACCGAGGATGCCGACGAATCCGAGGTACTGGCCGGCCAGAATGCGGGCTGTAGTGCCGCGCTGGCCTGCCCCTCGCGCGAAGAAGAGGGAGAGCACGATGATGTCGTCGATGTTGGTCGCTGCGAACAGGCCCATCGCCTGCAAGACCGAGGTGAGGATCATGCGCCCTCCCCAGCTGCGTCGCATCCGGGAAGCGAGCAGGCGGGATCGATGCACGGGGCGTCTGCGTCCACTGCCAGGGTGGCATCGACCAGTGCCGTCAGCGCCTGCGCCAGGTGCGAATCGGCGATCTCATATCGTGTCCGACGACCCTCGGGCTCGGAGACGACGATCCCGCAATCGCGCAGGCATGCCAGGTGGTTGGACACGTTCGGGCGTGTCAGGTCCAGATCTCGGGCCAGTTCCGCCGGGTAAGCGGGATGGTCGAGCAGGGTCAAGATGATCCGGGATCGAGTGGGGTCGGCCAGTGCACGACCCAGGCGGTTCATCACGTCGAGACGCGAAGCAATAGTCAGCATGGACTGAACTATACAGCGCGCACTGAACACTCGGTCACAGGCGTCAGCCCAGATCGCATGCCCGCAAGGGGAACCCTCACCGGACACCACCGCTACTTATCGAGAGGAACGACGGCACGCCTGCCGCTCTGGAACTGCTGCGCGATCGCTACGACCGCGACGACATCGCCCTGATCCTGATCGGCATGCCCGGCCTGGAGAAGCAGTTCAGCCGCTACCCCCAGTTCTACAGCCGAGTCGGCTTCGCCCACCCGTACCGGCCCCTGGGACAAGACGAACTGCTGTTCGTCCTCGAGCGACACTGGCGATCCCTCGGCAAGACCCTCGACCCCGACGACTTCACCGACGCCCAAGCCATCGCAGCCATCGCACGGATCACCCGCGGCAACTTCCGGCTCCTCGAACGCCTCTTCCCCCAGATCCAGCGGGTCCTGAAGATCAACGAACTCGACACCATCACCAACGACGTCATCGAAGCCGCACAGAGCACCCTGGTCATCGGTGTCACCTGACCCCGCCACGAAGCGACCGAGGAACCCCGCCATTCAGCAGACGAAGTCACAACCATGCGCGCGCCACCGTCGACGGCGACGAACTCGACGACCATCGTCGAGGTCGGGGCGGTGTCGACGGGGTTGCCGTCGGCATCGGCGAAGTAGTCACGCAGCTCGAGCCGGCGCGGCTCGTCGACGGCGACGACGGTCCAGCCGCCGGGGAACTCCTCCCCCTCCGGGCTGGTCATGTGGTAGCTCACCGTGCCGCCGGGGGTGAGGTCGTGCTCGGTCACAGTGGCCGGGTAGCCCTCGGGCCCCCACCACTGCTCGAGCTGGCGCGGGTCGGCCCACACCTGCCAGCGGCGCTCGACGCTGACGGGGAACTCGGTCGCCATGACGAGGGTGCGGGTGTCGAGGTCAGTGGTGACGTCGATGATGGGCATGGTGACCTCCTGGGTGTGGGTCATGCGGTGGGGGTGGTGCTGTCGTTGGCCACCAGGGCGTCGATCCCCGCGACCCGGCCGTGCCACACGGCCTCGAGCTCGGCGAGCAGGGCACCGCCGGCACGCACGGCCTCGACGTCCCCGCTCGCCAGCGACTCTCGTCCGCTGCGGCGCTTGGTGATCAGCCCCGCCCGCTCGAGCACCGCCACGTGCTTCTGCACGACGGCGAAGCTCGTCGGGTAGTCGGCGGCCAGGGCGGACACCGAGTGCTCCCCGACCATATGGTTGTACGTTGTCAACCCCTCAGGAGTCCCGCGATTCTCGGGTGACCCGGAAATCCCCGGCTTCGCAAGAGTTTGGGACTCATGCAAAGCCGGGGTTTCTCGGGTCACCCGATAAACCCCGGCGGTGGCCAGCACGGCGGTTGAGGTAGCGCTGCTCGGGGATGCTCTGGGTGCGGCTAGCCGCGAGCAGGTATGCGGCACAGGCCTCTTCGCCTCGACCGGCCCGCTCGAGCAGGTGGGCGTGGACGGCGTGGACCCGGTGCCCCCGGGCCAGTGTCGGGTCCGCGAGCAGCGGTTCGAGCGCGGCCAGACCGGCTGCCGCCCCCTGCGCCATCCCGACGGCCGCGGCGAGGTTGAGCTCGACGACCGGCGAGGGTGCGATGCGCAGGAGGATCCGGTAGAGGACGACGATCTGCTCCCAGTCAGTCTCCTGCGCGGTCGGCGCCTCGCCGTGGACCGCCGCGATCGCCGCCTGCAGCTGGAAGGGCCCGACCGCCCCGCGCACCAGCGCCTCCTCGACGATCCGCACGCCGCGCGCGATGGCGTCGTGGTCCCACAGCGCGCGGTCCTGGGCGTCGAGCGGGACGAGGTCACCGGCCGCGTCCTGGCGGGCCGCCGCCCGCGCGTGGTCCACGAGCAGCAGGGCGAGCAGGCCGGCGGTCTCGGGGTCGCGCGGCAGCGCCCGGTGGAGGCGCTCGGCCAGGCGCAGGGCCTCGCGCTGGAGGTCGACGTCGACGAGCGCGTCGCCGGCGGCGCTCGTGTGGCCGGCGGTGAAGGTGAGGTAGAGGACGTGCCGCACCGCGTGCAGGCGCGCCATCGCGTCCTCCTGCGTCGGCGGGGCGAAGGGAGCCTCGCTCGCCCTGATCGTCGCCTTGGCCCGGCTGACCCGCTGCGCCATCGTCGCCTCGGGCACGAGGAAGCAGGCCGCGATCTGCGCGGTCGTCAGGCCGGCGACGGCCCGCAAGGTCAGGGCCACCCGGGAGGCATCGGACAGGTCGGGGTGGGCGCAGAGCATCGCCATCCGCAGGGTGTCGTCATCGGCCGGCGACCCGTCGACGACGGCTCCGGGGTCGCCGAAGGCGGCTCTGCTCCCTTCGAGCAGCCGTGCGGCAGAGCGGGACTCGACCTCCTCGCGGCGCTCGCGGGCACCCTCGGAGCGCTGGGTGTCGATGAGCCGGCGGGAGGCCACCCGGACCAGCCACGCCTTGGGGTCGTCGGGCCGGCCCTCGCGCGGCCACTGCTCCGCCGCGGCGAGCAGCGCCTCCTGGACCGCGTCCTCGCAGGCCCCGAAGTCGCCGCTGCGCCGCAGCAGCGCGGCGAGGACGTCGGCGGTGTGCTCCCTCCAGACGCCCTCGGCCGAGGTCACTGTTCCTCGCCGCCGGGCCACATCGTCGGACGGATCTCGATCGTCTCGCCGGGACCCGCGAAGGCCCGACCGAGCTCCTCGGCCCGCTCCCGGTCGACGACGTCGACGAGGAAGAAGCCGGCGAACTGCTCCTTGGTCTCGGCGTAGGGCCCGTCGGTCGCGATCGGCTCGCCGTCGGCCCAGCGGTAGAGCCGCGCCGTCGCCGGGTCGCCGAGGGCCTCGCCGCCGAGGAGCTCGCCCGCCTCCTGCATCTCGGTGAGCAGCTGCTCGAAGTCGCGCTCCATCTGCTCGCGCTGCTGCGCCGGCAGCGCCTGGTGCGCGGCGACGAAGTCGCCCGTGGGATGCCCCCAGGGCTGGGGCGTGGAGTGGACGAGGATGACGAACTTCATGGTGGTGCCTCCTGCCGCCGGGGCGGCCTCGGGATGCGGCCTGCTGGCCATGACACCACGGACGTCGGAGCCGCGGGGCGCTCTTCGACATGCTCGGGGAAGGAATGGCGGCCGGGGCGCGTTCCGCCACCGATGACTGCCGATGCCGCCGCCGAGACCGCCCGCCTCATCGCCCTCGGGGTCCACGACCTCGCCGGCCTCACCGCCACCGCCTTCGCCGACCTTGTCCCCGACGCCCCGGAGGGCGACGGCGTGCTCGTGGTCTCCCCTTCGCTCGTCCCGGCGGCAGACCTCGCCCCGCTGCTGACGAAGGGGGACCAGCCCGGGTTCGTCGTGACGGACATGACCGACCTGGCCGACTTCGTGCCGCGGCCCGACGAGGTCGTGCCCGATGCACCGCTCTACTGGATCACCGACATCGAGCGCGGTGACGAGATGGCGGGCTGGTCACCCGACGAGGCGCTGCCGGCGATCCGCGAGCGCGGCCGCCACCCGCTCACGGTGAGCGAGGGCATCAGCTGGCTGCTGCAGGAGCCGGAGCGGCTCGAGCGCAACCGGTGCTTCATGACGATCGCCTCCCGCAAGCCGAAGGCCAAGGGCCTGGACGCCCGCACGCCCGCCATCTGGATCAGCAACGGCACCGGCCGCGACGGGCGTGAGCGCAAGGGCGCGCCCAAGGTCGGCTGGTGCTGGGCGGGCAACCGGCACACCTGGCTGGGCTTCGCCTCGGCGGCCGCCCGCCACTGACGGCGTGCACACAGCCCTCAGTCGGCGTGGGGAGCGACATTGGCGACGATCGCGTCGTGCAGCCACTGCGCCGTGCCGGGCTCGATCTGCTCGTAGTGCTCGGTGTGGCCGGGTCATCAGGCCGAGGTCGGTGCCGACCTGGACGAGGTCGCCTCCGGTGTCGAGGGCCAGCTCGAGTCGACGATCGGTGCAGGCGTTGAGGATGCGCAGCCGGTAGCGGGCGGCGTCGACGTCAGCCCGACCTCGCGCGCCGAGGTGCTCGTGCCGATCGAGGGCTATCGCGGTCGCTTACGTCCTGCACTGCCACAACCTCGAGCACGAGGACCGGATGATGATGGCCGACTTCTCGGTGGTGTGAGGGCCCGCGTCACACCACGGGCACCACGTCCGTGTGGGTGAAGTCGTCTCCCGTGAAGAGCACGGGCTCTCCGGTCGTGGCGGCCAGGGCATAGGCGAAGCAGTCGCCGAAGTTGAGCCCGGCCGCGTGACCTGACCCCCTGCCGTAGTCGCGGTAGGCCGCTCGCGCAGCGGCGACCTGCTGCTCGTCCACCGGCACCGCGTCGAGGCGCAGGTCGGCCACGAGTCGGTCATCTGAGGGGTTTTTGAGGTCTTCGACCTCGACGCGACCCGGCCGGACAGTGAAGGGTGGAGCACATGACACCGACGTCCACCCCCTTCGCCGGACGACTGCGGCAGGCCGACTGCCGGGTCGAGGACCTGCGGAAGCTCCTCGAGACCCAGCCCGACCCGCAGCTGACCTTCACCGACCGCATCGAGCAGCAGGTGCCGATCTACGACGCCGCCATCCTGCGAGCGGCCATCGCCACCGAGGAGGGTTGTGCCGCAGTCGAGTTCGAGCTCGCGCACGTCCTCGCCGACGGCCCCGGCATCTTCGTCATGGCCGGCGCGCTGGCCCACCCCGTCGTCGACCGGGTCTCCGCGGCCTTCGAGGCGATCATCACCACCGAGCGTGCGAAGGGGGGCGAGGTCGGCGACCACTTCGCCGCCGGCGGCGTCAACGACCGCATCTGGAATGCGCTCGAGAAGCTCGCGGTCGACCACCCCGAGGACTTCGTCGACTACTACAGCGACGACCTCGTGGCCCTGGCCGCCCGCGCCTGGCTCGGCCCCGGCTACCAGGTGACCAGCCAGGTCAACGTCGTCAACCCCGGCGGCGTCGGGCAGACCGTGCACCGCGACTACCACCTCGGCTTCACTTCTCCCGAGGTCACCGAGCGCTACCCCGCGCACGTGCACGCTCTCTCCCCCGTGCTCACCCTCCAGGGCGCGATCGCCCACTGCGACATGCCCGTCGAGACCGGGCCGACGCTCTACCTCCCGCACTCGCAGAAGTACCCGCACGGCTACCTCGCCTACTGGCTCGACGAGTTCCAGGAGTACTTCGGCGAGCACCACGTGCAGCTGCCCCTGACGAAGGGGGATGCCGTCTTCTTCAACCCCGCCCTCTTCCACGCCGCCGGGTCCAACACGACGAGCGACGTGCGGCGGATGGCCAACCTGCTGCAGATCAGCTCGGCCTTCGGCCGCGCCATGGAGGCCGTCGACCGCGAGCGCATCGTCACCGCGATCTACCCGACGCTTCTGTCCCGCACGGCTGCTGGTGTCGGCGTCGACCACGCGGTGAGCGCGAGCGCGGAGGGCTACGCCTTCCCGACCAACCTCGACCTGGACCAGCCCGTCGACGGCATGTCGCCCCCTTCGCAGGCCGACATCGTGCGGCAGGCTCTCGCCGACGGCGCCACACCCGCCGACCTCACCACCCGACTCACCGGGCACGCCGCTGCCCGCCGCACCTCCTGAAGGAGCCCGATGCAGCAGCTGCTCACCGACAAGGTCGTCCTCGTGGCGGGAGGCACGTCCGGCGTCGGCGCCGGGATCGCCCGCGCCGCCGTCCGCGAGGGCGCGACCGTCGTCGTCTCGGGGCGCCGACCCGAGCCGGGCGACGCCCTGGCCGCCGAGCTGGGCGAGCGTGCGAGCGCCGTCACCGGCGACGTCTCCGACCCCGAGCAGGCGAAGGGGGTCGTCGCCGCCACGATCGAGCGGCACGGCCGCATCGACTGCCTCGTCAACTGCGCCGGGCTCACCGACCGCGGCTCAGTCCTCGACACGACGCCCGAGCTCTTCGACGCGCACATCGCGACCAACCTGCGCGGCCCCTTCTTCACCATGCAGGCCGCGATCGCCGACATGACCGCCCGCTCGGCGCCGGTCACGATCGTCAACATCGCGAGCATCAGCGCCCAGGGCGGCCAGCCCTACCTCGCGCCCTACGTCGCGGCCAAGGCGGGCCTGCTCGGGCTGACGAAGAACGTCGCCCACGCCCACCGCTTCGACCGGATCCGGGTCAACGCGCTCAATATCGGGTGGACGCAGACCGAGGGCGAGGACGCGACGCAGCGCCGCTTCCACGACGCCGGCGACGACTGGGTGGAGCAGGCGGGCGCCCGCCTGCCCATGGGCAGGCTCGGGCAGGTCGACGAGATCGCGGACGCGGTCGTCTTCCTGCTCTCGGACCGCAGCGGGGTCGTCACCGGCTCCGTCATCGACTGGGACCAGCAGGTCATCGGAGGGCAGGACTGAGATGCGCATCGGACTCATCGGCCTCGGGCGCATCGGCGCCTTCCACGCCGACACCCTCGCCGGGCTCGACCACGTCGACGAGCTCGTCGTCACCGACCCGGTCGCCGCGGCCGTCGAGGCCGTCACCGGCCGGATCGGCAACGCCACGGCGGTCGCCGACCCCGACGCGCTGCTCGCCTCGGGCGTCGACGGCGTCGTCATCGCGGCGGCCACCAATGCGCACGCCGACCTCATCCGCGCGGCCGTGGCGCAAGGAGTCCCGACCTTCTGCGAAAAGCCGGTCGCCGGCACGATCGCCGAGTCGCTCGCCGTCGAGGCAGCCGTCGCCGGCAGCGACGTGCCGGTCCAGATCGGGTACCCGCGCCGTTTCGACCCGGCCTTCGTCGCCGCGCGTGACGCGGTCCGATCCGGCGAGCTGGGCCGGGTGACGACCGTCCGCTCGACGACCCTAGACCCCGCCCCGCCGCCGGCGGCCTACCTCGCCGTGAGCGGGGGCATCTTCCGCGACTGCTCCGTGCACGACCTCGACGCGGTGCGCTGGGTGACCGGCCAGGAGGTCGTCGAGGTCTACGCCACCGGCGCGGTCGACCCCGACGCCCCGGCCGAGATGTACGCCGCCCACGGCGACCACTCGACGGTCTCGGCGCTGCTCACCCTCTCCGACGGCACGATCGGTGTCGTGTCCAACACCCGCACCAACGGCCGCGGCTACGACGTGCGGCTCGAGGTCCACGGCATGGCCGACGCGGTGGCCGCGGGTCTCGACGAGGGGCTCCCCCTTCGCTCGACGACGCCGGGCGCGACCTGGCCCGCGGGCCCGGCCCACGGGTTCTTCATGGACCGGCTCGCCGAGGCCTTCCGCATCGAGCTCGGCGTCTTCACCCGCGTCGCGGCCGGCGAGGTCGACAACCCGTGCACCGTCGCCGACGCCATGGGCACCGCGTGGGCGGCCGAGGCCGCGACGCTGTCGCTGGCCGAGCACCGGCCCGTGACGATCGACGAGATCCGCGCCGCCAGCGGCGCCTGAATCACCGCAGGGAGCCCTGAGTCACCGCAGGGAGCGAAGGGCGACCCCCGGGTCCGCGAGTGCCGCGGGGTCGGGGGTCGCGTGCGTCGCGATGAGCTGCTCGGCGACGCGGATGTCCTTGGCGACGACCGGGCCCCGGCCGAGCGAGGTGGCTGCGACGAGCCGCCCCCCGGCGTCGAGACCGAAGTGGATCAGCGATCCGTCCTCGCGGCGACGTACGACCTCGTCGACGGCGGTCGTCGGCAGGCCGGCGGTCTGCAGCATCTGGTCGTACTGGTCGGACCAAAACCAGGGGACGGCGACGTGCGGCTCCTGCCCACCCGTCATCGACGCGGCGACGGTGACCGCCTGGTCGTGGGCGCTGCGCCAGGACTCGACGCGCACCCGGTGACCGCTGCGGGCGTCGGGGAAGGCCGCGCAGTCCCCCGCTGCCCAGACCCGCGGGTCGCTCGTCCGCAGCTGCTCGTCGACGACGATGCCGTCCTCGACGAGCAGCCCTGCCGCAGCGGCGATCTCGGTGTGTGGGGCGGCTCCGACACCGGCGACGACCGTGTCCACGTCGAGGCTCTCGCCGGTGGAGAGACTGGCGCGCAACCCTCCCTCGTGCCGCTCCACGGCGGTGACGGTCGTGCCCGTGCGCACCTCGACCCCGTGCGCCGCGTGCAGCGCGACGACCCGCTCGGCGACGACCGGCGGGACCATCCGGGCCAGGGCACGCTCGGCGGCCTCGACGACGACGACCTCCATGCCCCGTTCGCGGGCTCCCGCCGCGATCTCCAGGCCGATGAAGCCCGCACCGATGACGAGCAGCCGCCCGCCCCTGCTCACGAGGTCACGCAGCGTGGCGGCGTCGGAGTGGGTGCGCAGGTAGTGCACGTGATCGAGGCCCAGCCGGCGCGGCCCAGCGCCGGTCGCGAGCAGCAGCCGGTCGTAGGGCACGGGCCCGTCGGTGGTCTCGACGGTCCGCGCCTCGCGGTCGATGCCGGTGACGTCCACCCCGAGACGAAGGGCGACCCCCGCCTCGGCCAGCGCCTCCGCCGTCCACGGGTGGACCAGCTCGGCGTCGTCGGCGGCCAGGGCCGCCTTGGAGAGGGGCGGGCGCTCGTAGGCGATGACGTCTTCACGGCCGAGCAGGGTGATCGCGCCGGTGAAGCCGCGCTCGCGCAGCGCCATCGCCGCCCGGGTGCCGCATTCGCCGGCACCGACGACGACGATCCGCTCCGGCCCGCGCGTGCTCTCGCTCATGACCCGACCTTCGCACAGGGTCCGACGGCGGTCACGCGCGCGCCACGCGGCGACGTCGAGGACATGTCACCGCTCGACGAGAGTGCCGTGTGCTCCGGGATCGCTCGCCGCTGGCCGGACATCCGCCCCCTTCGACCGGCTGCGCTGACAGACTGGAGCCGGACACCGACGTCACGCAGGAGGACCCCGTGAGCACCATACCGCCCGAGGACATCGACACCCAGGGCCACGCCGGCCTGCTCATCGGCTCGCAGTGGAGCCCGCCCGGCGACCCGACGTGGGTCGCGGTCATCGCGCACGGCTACGGCGAGCACATCGGGCGCTACCAGTGGGTGGCCGAGCGGCTCACCGCCGACGGCGCCGTCGTCTACGGGCACGACCACGTCGGCCACGGGCGCAGCGAGGGCGAGCGGGTGCTGATCGAGGACTTCGAGCGGGTCGTCGACGACCTGCACCTGCTCGTGCAGCGTGCCCACGTAGAGCACCCCGACCTGCCGCTCGTGCTCATCGGCCACTCGATGGGCGGCATGATCGCCGCCCGCTACACCCAGCGCCACCCCGAGACGCTCACGGCAACGGTGCTCTCCGGCCCGGTGCTCGGCTCGTGGGAGCCGACCGCCCTGGCCGACCTCGACGAGATCCCGCCGACGCCGATCGACATCACGACCCTGAGCCGCGACCCCGACGTCGGGCGTGCCTACGAGGCCGACGAGCTCGTCTGGCACGGCGACTTCACGCGGCCCACCCTCCTCGCGCTGCGCGCCTGCCTCGAGACGATCACTGCGGGTGGGCGCCTGCAGGTCCCGACGATCTGGCTGCACGGCGCCGACGACCAGCTCGTCCCGATCGACCGCTCCGACGAGGGCTGGGCACACATCGCCCCCGACGGCGCCCCGTCGAAGCGCTACCCCGGCGCCCGCCACGAGATCTTCAACGAGACCAACCGCGAAGAGGTCCTCGACGACGCCCTCGCCTTCGTGCACGAGCACATCGGCTGATCGAACTCCCGGTCGAAGGGTGGACGGGGTCGAGCCTGACGGCGTTGGTGTCACCTGGCCCCCCGGAGAGAGGCAACCGGGTGACACCAACGCTGCCGGGTGACGATAACGCTGCCAGCCAGGCCGCTCACCCGCCCTCGCTGACGCTCGGTCGGCGCGCCGCGCCGTCGTCAGTCGTTTTGCGGGAACCCGAGGTTGAGGCCCCCGTGGCTCGGGTCGAGCCAGCGCTGGGTGACCGCCTTGGTGCGGGTGAAGAAGTGCACGCCCTCGATGCCGTGGGCGTGCGTGTCGCCGAAGAGGCTGTTCTTCCACCCACCGAAGGAGTAGTAGGCCATCGGCGTGGGGATCGGCACGTTGATGCCGACCATCCCGACCTCGACCTCGTGCTGGAAGCGTCGCGCTGCCCCACCGTCGTTGGTGAAGATCGTCGTGCCGTTGCCGTAGGGGTTGTCGTTGATCAGCTGCAGGCCCTCGTCGTAGGAGCCCACCCGCACGACCGAGAGCACCGGGCCGAAGATCTCGTCCGTGTAGATCGACATCTGCGGCGTCACCCGGTCGAAGAGCGTCGGCTTGAGGAAGAAGCCCCCACCCAGGTCGCCCGCACCCTCGCGCCCGTCGATGACGAGCTCCGCGCCGGCCTCGACGCCCTCCTCGACGTAGCCGGTGACCTTGTCCAGGTGCGCCCGGGTGACGAGCGGCCCCATGTCGGAGTCGCCCATGCCGTCACCGGTGCGCAGGGTGCGGGTGCGCTCGGCGATCTTGGCGACGAGCTCGTCGGCGATCGTGTCGGTCGCGAGCACGACCGAGATCGCCATGCACCGCTCCCCCGCAGCCCCGTAGCCGGCGTTGACCGCGGCGTCGGCGGCCAGGTCGAGGTCGGCGTCGGGCAGGACGAGCATGTGGTTCTTCGCGCCGCCGAGCGCCTGGACCCGCTTGCCGGCGGCGACCCCGCGCTCGTAGACGTAGCGCGCGATCGGCGTCGACCCGACGAAGGAGACCGCCTTGACGTCGGTGTGGTCGAGCAGCGCGTCGACCGCCTCCTTGTCGCCGTGCACGACGTTGACCACGCCGTCCGGCACTCCGGCCTCACGCCACAGGTCGGCGATGAGGTTGACCGCGGTCGGGTCCTTCTCGCTCGGCTTGATGACGACGGTGTTGCCCGTCGCGACGGCGATGGGGACGAACCACAGCGGCACCATGGCCGGGAAGTTGAAGGGCGAGATGATCGCGACGACCCCGAGCGGCTGGAGGATCGAGTAGGCGTCGATGCTCGTCGAGACGTTTTCGGAGAAGCCACCCTTGAGCAGCTGCGGGATGCCGCAGGCGAACTCGACGACCTCCTGGCCGCGCGAGATCTCCCCCTTGGCGTCCTCGTAGGTCTTGCCGTGCTCGGCGGTGATCGCCTTGGCGATCTCGTCCTTCCGCTCCTCGAGCAGCTGACGGAAGGCGAAGAGCGCCCGCACGCGACGGGCGAGCGAGATGTGGCCCCACTCCTGCGCCGCCGCCTTGGCCTTGGCCACGACCTCGTCGACGGTCTCGGCGCTGGCGAGGTCGAGGGTCCCGGTGACCTCGCCGGTCGCGGGGTTGTAGACCTCGCTGGTCCGGCCGGGCTCCCCCTGCCACGACTGGTGACCGACGAGGTGGGTGATGCGACCGGGCGCGGTCGGGCTGGCGCTCATCTGTGCCCTCCTTTGGGCAACGGTGACTTTGTCCTGACATATTAACAACTGGTCGGGGTGAGCGGTACCCCCTTCATCCGGGCGAAGGGGGGTGGCTCAGGGCAGGGCGACGCCGACCGGTCGTCCGCTCGCGAGGGACTCCATCCCGGCGGAGCAGACGAGCGTCGAGAGCCAGCCGTCGCGGCTCGTGGCCCCGACGACCTCGCCACGGAGGGTGGCGTCGACCCAGGCTTGGACCTCGAGGTCGTAGGCCCGCTCGAAACGGACGCGGTAGTCGGGCGCGATCGGGCCACCCCAGCTGCCCGCGGCGCCGTCGACCCCCTGCGGACCGACGGTCGTCGTGTACATCTCGCCCCACGGTCGGCCGATGATCGCGCTGCCGTCCTCACCGACGGCCTCGACACGGACCTCGTAGCCGGTGCGGCTGCTCACGAAGACCTCGTTGGTCACCACCGCCCCGGACTCCATCCGGAAGATCGAGACCTGCGGGTCGACCACCCCGTCGAGGGCGTGCCGCGTCGGGGTCGGGCTGATGACCTGGATCGAGACGATCTCCTCGCCGAGCAGCCAGCGCGCGCAGTCGACCTCGTGCACGAGGCTGTCGCGGACGATCATCTCGGAGCGGAAGTCGGGATTGGGCACGGACAGGTTGCGGTGGGTCTGGTGGAGCAGGAGCGTGCGCCCCATCCGGCCGGAGCCGAGCAGCTCGTGCAGCCGGGTGTACTCGGGGTCGAAGCGCCGCATGAAGCCGACCTGGACGAGCGGGCGGCCGACCGCCCGCTCGGCCTCGATGACGCGCAGCGAGGAGGCGCTGTCCATCGTCAGCGGCTTTTCGCACAGCACGTGCACGCCCCGCTCGAAGCACGCGAGCAGCTGCTCCTCGTGGACCGACCCCGGCGAGGCGAGGACGACCGCATCGACCTCGGGGTCGACGATGAGGTCGAGCGGGTCGGCGTGCACCCGCACCGGGCCGCCGACCCCGCCGAGCTCGTCGGCGAGCGCCTGGGCCCGCTCGACGTCGGGGTCGGCGACCGCGGAGAGGCGGGCCTCCACGATCCGCGACGCGAGCCGCCGCGCGTGGTCGGCGCCCATCGTGCCGACCCCGACCACCCCGACGCGCAGCCCGGCGCGACGGCCCCGGCCACCCTCCGGTCCCTGAGAAGCGAGGCCGCCTGCGGCCGCAGCGTCTCGAAGGGCAGGACTCGAC
This sequence comes from Janibacter hoylei PVAS-1, assembly GCF_004025845.1. Classification (NCBI taxonomy): domain Bacteria; kingdom Bacillati; phylum Actinomycetota; class Actinomycetes; order Micrococcales; family Intrasporangiaceae; genus Janibacter; species Janibacter hoylei. Next base: position 97,555 of record NZ_PIPF01000006.1, on the reverse strand, counting down.
GTCACTGCGACGTCTCCTCCTGCACCTGCGGCTTGCCGGGCCCGGCGAGCTGCACCTCCGGGTCGGCCGGGTCCACCCGCTTGCCGGGGTCCACGTCACCGAGCTCGTGCTTGAGCGCGTCGAGCTCCTGCCCGCCGGCCATCTCCGCCGTCAGCTGGTCGAGCGTCAGCTCGTCGCGGTGGGCGTCGAGGGTGAGCCGGCCGAGCTTGAGGATGAGGAAGTGGTTGCCCACGAGGTAGGCGTGGTGCGGGTTGTGGGTGATGAAGACGACTCCCAGACCGGCGTCGCGCGCCTTGGCGATGTACTTGAGCACGACGCCCGACTGCTTGACGCCCAGGGCCGCGGTCGGCTCGTCGAGGATGATGACCTTGGCCCCGAAGTAGATCGCGCGGGCGATGGCGATGCACTGCTTCTGACCACCCGACAGACCACCGACCGGCCGGTCGAGGTCGCCGATGTGGATGCCCATCTTCTGCAGCTCTTTGTCGGCGATCGACCTCATCCGGGCCGCGTCGAGGAAGGGCCCCTTGCGCAGCTCGTTGCCCATGAAGAAGTTGCGCCACACCGACATGAGCGGCGCCAGCGCGAGGTCCTGGTAGACCGTCGCGATGCCGAGCGCCTGCGCGGCACGCGGCGACGCGAGGCTGCGGCTCACCCCGTTGACCTCGAAGGTCCCCGTGGTGTGCTCGTGCAGCCCGGCCATGATCTTGATGAGCGTCGACTTGCCGGCACCGTTGTCACCGAGGACGCAGGTCACCTCGCCGGGGTAGACCTCGAGATTGACGCCCTGCAGCGCATTGACGTTGCCGTAGGACTTGCCGACGTCCTTCATGCCGACGAGGGGCTCGACGTCGGCCGCGCGCCGCGGCGTGGTCTGGGTGCTCATCGTGCGTCCGCCTTCTTCTTGACGTAGAGGTTGACGAGGGTCGCGAGCAGGAGCATCACGCCGAGGAAGGTGAAGAACCAGTCGACGTTCCAGCCCGCGTAGTTGATGCCCATGCGGGTCATGCCGAAGATCAGCGCGCCGAGGGCCGCGCCGACGACCGACCCGTAGCCACCGGTGAGCAGGCAGCCACCGACGACCGCGGCGATGATGTAGATGAACTCCTGGCCGACACCCTCGCCGGACTGCATCACCTGGTACGAAAACAGCAGGTGCATGCCGAGCATCCAGGCGCAGAAGCCGACGGTCATGAAGAGCCCGATCTTGACCCGCGTGACGGGGACACCCACGGCGCGGGCGGCGGCGGCGTCACCGCCGACGGCGAAGATCCAGTTGCCGATCCGGGTCCGCTGCAGCACGAGCGAGCCGATCACGACCATGACGAGCCAGTAGACGACGAGCGACTTGATGGTCACCGGACCGACGGAGACGCTCCATGCGAAGACCTGCTGCGCAGAGGCGTAGCCGTCCATGTCGGAGATCGTCGGCGTCGAGACGGTGCCGCCGACGAGCCGCGTCACGGCGAGGTTGGCACCCTGGAGCACGAAGAAGGTCCCGAGCGTCACGAGGAAGCTCGGCAGTCCGGTGCGCATGAGCAGCCAGCCGTTGAATGCCCCGACGAGCAGCGAGAAGAGCAGCGCCGCGAGCACCCCGACCCAGACGTTGAGCCCGAAGTTCCATGCGGTGAGGGCCGCGCAGATCCCCGATGCCGTCGCCGCGACACCGGTCGACAGGTCGAACTCGCCTCCGACCATGAGCAGCGAGACGCCGACGGCCATGACGCCGATGGCGGAGGCCTCGTAGAGGATCGTGCCGGTGTTGCCCAGGCTGCGGAAGGACGGGGCGACGGCGAGGAAGAGGGCCATGACGGCCAGGGCGCCGATGAGCGCTCCGACCTCGGGCCGGGCGAAGAGGAGGCCGGCCCTCCCCTTCGCCACGACTCGGTCGTCCGCCTCGGGTGCGGCGGTCTGTGCGGTCATCCCCGGATCAGTCCTCGAGCAGCAGGTCGACGTTCTTGTCGTCGACGAAGGCGGGCCCGGTGAAGCTCGGCTCGCCGCCGCCGACGGAGGCGCCCTTGTTGACGCGCAGCCACAGCGAGTCGACGGCCTGGTAGCCCTGGACGTAGGGCTGCTGGTCGACCGCCCACTCGATGCCGCCGCCCTTGATCTGCTTGAGCGCCTCGTCGTTGAGGTCGAAGGTCGCGACCTTGGCCTCGCTGCTGGCCTCCTTGACCGACTTCTGCGCGATGAGGGCGAAGGGGGCGCCGAGCGTCAGCACGTGCGTGATGCTCTTGTCCTGCTGCAGCTTGGCGGTGATCGTCGACTGCACGTTGGCGGTGTCGGTGCCCTTGACGTAGATCTTCTCGGACTTGTCGAAGGTCTCGGCGACGCCCTTGCAGCGGGCCTCGAGCCCGACGTGGCCCTGCTCCTGGATGACGCAGAGGGTCTTGCCCGCCTTTTCCTCGGTGAGGCGCTCGCCCGCGGCCTCGCCGGCGAGCTCGTCGTCCTGGCCGAAGAAGGACAGGGCGCCCATGTCCTTCCACTCGTTCATGCCGGCGTTGAGCGCGACGACGGGGATGTCGGCGCCGACGGCCTTCTCGACGTTGCCCTTCATCGCCTCGGGCTTGGCGAGGGTGACGGCGATGCCGTCGACCTTCTTGTCGACCGCCTGCTGGACGAGGTTGGCCTGCTGGGCACCCTCGGGGTTGGCGGTGTACTCGAGCTTGACGTTGTTCTTCTTGGCGGCGTCCTCGGCACCGGCGCGCACCTGGTCCCAGAAGGTGTCACCGGGCTCGGCGTGGGTGATGAAGGCGACGGTCATCTCGGGGGTGTCGACACCACCCGCGCTGCCTCCGCCCTCCTCGGTCTGCTTGCCCCCGGATGAGGAGCATGCGGCGAGTGCGAGCGCGGCCATGGCCGACGTCGCGGCGACGCTGACGCGTGAAAAACGGGACATGGGTTCTGCCTTTCTCATCATCCGTCGCTCCGTTGCGGCGGAAGGGTGCGGTGCCCGGGCGGGCACCTCTCTTCAGTTGTGAGTCTGGGGGCTCGCGTCGTCGACTCGCGGGATCTCCGCCGGGTCGAGATGCGAACGTTGTCGGCTCTTGTGCTGCTCGTAGGTGGCTCGCGCCTCGCGGGTGCTGTCGAGCTCGCTCACCTCGCCGACGGGCACGTCCCACCACGAGCCGGAGTCGGGCCCGAAGACCATCGGGTCGGTCTCGACGTGGATGACGACGGGCCCGCCGTCGGCCGGGGCTGCTTTGGCTTCGCGGATGGCGGCTTCGAGCCCGGCCCGGTCGTGCACCTCGATGACGTGGGCGCCGAGCGAGCGCGCGTTGGCGGCGAGGTCGACGGGCAGCCGGTCGCCGTCGAGGCGCCCCCCGTCGCCGCGGCCCCGGTAGGCCGTGCCGTACCGCTGGCTGCCGAGGGACTGGGAGAGCGACCCGATGGAGTGGAAGCCGTGGTTCTGCACGAGGACGACGATGACCTTGGTCCGCTCCTGGACCGCGGTGACGAGCTCGGTCGGCATCATGAGGTAGCCGCCGTCGCCGACCATCGCGAAGACGTCGCGGGTCGGGTCGGCCCAGCGGATGCCGAGCGAGGCCGGCACCTCGTAGCCCATGCAGGAGAAGCCGTACTCGACGTGGTAGCCGCGTCGGTCGCGGACCCGCCAGGTCTTGTGCAGGTCGCCGGGCATGGAGCCGGCGGCACACAGCACGACGTCGCGGGGGTCGGAGAGCTCGTTGACGAGCCCGAGGACCTCGCCCTGGGTGAGCAGGCCGTCGGCGAGCGCGTCGGTGATCTGCGACGAAGGGTGGTGGGCCGCCTCGACCTGCGCGTCCCAGTCGGCACACAGGTCGGCCTGCTCCTGCCGGTAGTCGTCGTCGACGGACCAGCCGTCGAGCGCGGCGGTCAGCGCGGTGATCGCCTCGCGTGCGTCGCCGACGACGGTGAGACCGGAGTGCTTCACCGCGTCGAAGGGGGTGATGTTGAGGTTGACGAAACGCACCCCGTCGGCGGCGAAGGCCGTGCGGCTGGCGGTCGTGAAGTCCTGGTATCGGGTGCCGATACCGATGACCACATCCGCTTGTGCCGCAACGGCATTGGCTGCCGTCGTGCCGGTCGACCCGACCGCTCCGAGGAGCTGCGGGTGACCGTGCAGGAGCGATCCCTTGCCAGCCTGGGTCTCCCCGACGGGGATGCCGGTCGCCTCGCACAGCGCGGCGAGCGCGTCCTCGGCGCCGGAGTAGTGGACCCCGCCGCCGGCGACGATCATCGGCCGCTCGGCGGAGCGGATGATCTCGGCGGCGGCCGCGATGCGGGGGGCCTCGGCCGGGGGCCGGGCGACGTGGTGGGTCCGCTCGGCGAAGAGCTCGACCGGCCAGTCGTAGGCCTCGGCCTGGACGTCCTGCGGCAGCGAGATCGTCACGGCGCCGGTCTCGGCGGGGTCGGTGAGCACCCGCATCGCCGCGAGGAGGATCGCGGGCAGCTGCTCCGGGCGCCGCACCTCGTCGTAGAAGCGCGAGAGCGGGCGGAAGGCGTCGTTGACCGTGAGGTCACCGCCGTGCGGCTGCTCGAGCTCCTGGAGGAGCGGACCCGCCGCGCGGGTGGCGAAGGTCGAGCTCGGCAGGAGCAGGACCGGCAGCCGGTTGATCGTCGCGAGCGCGGCGCCGGTCAGCATGTTGGTGCTGCCGGGGCCGACCGAGGCGGTGCAGGCCCAGGTCTGCAGGCGGTCACGCTGCTTGGCGTAGGCGACCGAGGTGTGCACCATGGCCTGCTCGTTGCGGGCGAGGACGTAGGGCAGGTCGGGCCCGCCCTCACCGGCAGCGAGCTCCTCCTGGAGCAGCGCCTGCCCGACGCCCGCGACGTTGCCGTGGCCGAAGATGCCGAGCACCCCGGCGAAGAGGCGCTGCCGCTCCCCGTCCCGCTCGCTCCACTGCGCCCCGAGGAAGCGCACGAGCGCCTGCGCCACCGTGAGCCTGACCGTCGTCATCGCTGCCACCTCTCCGAACCATCGCGCCGCCCGCTCCCTGAGGAGGTCGCTCCGCGACCACCCCCACCGCTCCCTGAGGAGGGCCCCCCGGGCCCGTCTCGAAGGGTCCCTGAGGAGGGCCCCCCGGGCCCGTCTCGAAGGGTCTGTCCCTTCGAGACGCTCGGCCGCAGACGGCCTCGCTCCTCAGGGACCGTGGGCACCTTCGGCCGCAGACGGCCTCGCTCCTCAGGGACCGTGGGGACCTTCAGCTGCAGACGGCCTCGCTCCTCAGGGACCGTGATGGTGGCGACCCTCATCGTCCGCCTCCGATCGGCAACCGCGGGTCGACCTGGCCGCCGACCCAGCTCTCCCGGATCGCGCCGTGCGCCGGGTCGTCGCAGATGAGCCAGGCCCGCTCCGGCCCGGGGCCGGCCATGACGTTGAGGTAGTAGAGGTCGGCGTCGGGCGCGGCCATGGCGGGCCCGTGCCAGCCGTGGGGCACGAGCACGGTGTCGCCGGTGGTGACCTCGACGAGCACGTCGATGGGCCTCCCTTCGGCGCCGTAGACCTGCTGGTAGCCGACCGGCTGGCGGCCGTCCTCGCGGTCGGTGCCGCGGGTGACCGGGGCGCGCCCGGCGGCGGCATCGCCGACGGACTGCGTCTCGAAGTAGTAGATCTCCTCGAGCTCGCTCTCCTGTCCGGGGCGGTCGGTGTCGTGCTTGTGCGGCGGGTAGGAGCTCCAGCCGCCGGCCGGGGTGATGACCTCGCAGGCGAGGATCTGCTCGGCCTCCACCAGGGTGTCGGGCATGCCGAAGCCGCGGACCTCGCGGCTGCACATGCCGGCGCCCCGCAGCTCGACGGGCACCCGGTCGGCGGGCACGAGGACGACCTCACGGCCGCCGCCGGTCGAGTCCTCGACCCGGGCGCCGCACAGGGCGACCCGCGCGGGCGCGCTGCCGGGGTTGGTGATCGTCAGCTCGCTGCCCGCGGGGGCGTAGAGGGTGTCGGTCGGCCCGGCGAAGACGCTCGGCCGCCCGGTCAGGACGTGCTCTTCACCAGCCACGGCCACCGTCGCGCCGCCCATGAGCGGCACGACGACGCCCTCCTCCCCGCAGAGCGTGTGCCCGACCTGCTGCCCGGGCTCGAGGACCGCGATGCGCAGGGAGGTGTGCTGCCAGCCGTCGACGGCGTCGGTGATCTCGACGGCCCAGGGACCGCCCTTCGGCGCGAAGGGGAGGTACCACCGGTCGTTGTCTGCCCCGGTGCGCGGGGTGTGGCTCATGCGGCACCTCCGTGGACGAGGTCGGCGGCGATGTCGACGGCGGCGGCGACGTCACCGTCCGGCGGGTAGAGCAGGGCCCGGCCGACGACGAGCCCGCGGACCTGCGGGATCTGCAGGGAGCGTCCCCAGGCCGCGTAGGCGTCGCGGGGGTCGCCCTGCGGGTCACCGCCGAGCAGGAGCGACGGGAGGGTCGTGCTGTCCATGACCCGCTCGAGCTCGTCGACGACGGGCAGCTTGAGCCAGGTGTGGGCGCTGCTCGCGCCGAGGCCCGAGGCGACGGTGATCGAGTGGATCGTCGAGTCCGGGTCGAGCAGGTTGACGACCTTGCCGTCGCGGCGGGTGGACCAGAAGGGCTCGACCATCGCCATGGTCCCGTGCGCGGCGAGCTCGGTAACCGCGCGTGCGCTGGCCTCGAGGGTCGCGACGCTCGCCGGGTCGTCGAGGTCGATGCGGGTGAGCATCTTGCCGCCGTCGATGCCCCGGGCGACGATCTCGGCGGCGGTGTGGCCGGTGAAGCGGTCGTCGAGCTCGAAGGCGGAGCCCTGCAGCCCGCCGCGGTTCATCGAGCCGATCGCGACCTTGCCCTCGAGGGCGCCCATGAGCAGCAGGTCGTCGAGGACGTCGGGCGTGCCGAGCACGCCGTCGACGCCGGGTCGGGACAGCGCGGTGGCCAGGCGGCGCAGCAGGTCGGAGCGGGAAGCCATCGCCAGCCGGTCACCGCGCACCCCGAGGGCGCCGCGGGCCGGGTGGTCGGCGGCGACGAGGAGCATCCGGCCGTCACCACCGAGCAGGGGGCGGCGCTCGCGGGCGGCCCAGCCGCGGGTGATGGCACCCGGGTCGGTGGCCCGGGTCGTCGTCAGGTCGGCGACCGAGGTGCGGGCCTGCTGCGTCGTCATGCCGTCGCTCCCTTCGCCGCCCACTGCGCCAGGCCGGCCTCGACCTCGGCGGTCGTCGGCATGGCCGTGCTGCACTCCAGGCGTGAGGCGACGATCGCCCCCGCGACGTTGGCGAACTCGAGGATGCGCCGCAGCTCCCAGCCCTCGAGGAGGCCGTGGACGAGGGCGCCGCCGAAGGCATCGCCCGCTCCCAGCCCGTTGACCACCTCGACGTCGAAGGGGGGCACCTCCACCCGCTCGTCGGCGGTGGCGGCGAGCACCCCCTTCGGCCCCTGCTTGACGATCGCCAGCTCGAGGCCGCGCTCGAGGAGGGCGTCGGCGGCGCGCTGCGGGTCGGTCTCGCCGACCGCGACCTCGCACTCCTCGCGGTTGCCGACGGCGATCGTCACGTGCTCCAGAGCTCGGCCGACCTCGCGGGTCGCCTCGCTCGGGTCGGCCCAGAACATCGGCCGGTAGTCGAGGTCGAGCACCGTGTGCTCGGCGCGGCCGCGGGCGGCGAAGGCGGTGTGGTGGGCCGCGCGGGAGGGCTCGGCGCTCAGACCGGTCACCGTGGTCCAGAAGACGCGGGCGGAGCGGATCTGCTCCAGCGGCAGGTCGGCGTCGGTGAGCATGAGGTCGGGGGCCGTCGGCCACCGGTAGAAGTACAGCGGGAAGTCGTCCGGCGGGTGCACCTCGCAGAAGGTCACCGGGGTCGGTGGGCCGTCGCCGACGATGGGGGTGATGTGGTCACCGGCGACACCGAGGCGCTCGGCCTCGGCCCGCACGTACCGGCCGAAGGCGTCGGCACCGGTCTTGGTGATGAGCGCGGTCGAGCGCCCGTACCGCGCGGCGGCGACGGCGACATTGGTCGCGGAGCCACCGAGGAACTTCTCGAAGGTCCGCACCTCCTCGAGCGGCACCCCGTGGTCCAGGGGGTAGATGTCCACCCCGGTCCGGCCCATGGTGATGAGATCGTGCATCAGCCCCGCCTCCCCAGGGTGGCGAGGTGGTCGACCGAGGCCCGCACGTCGGCGACGGGGTCTGCCGCACCGGCCGGCGTCGCCGGGTCGGCCGGGTCACCGGCGAGGATCGTGTCCTGCTCGAGCACGTACCAGCCCGCGTAGCCGGCGCCTTCGAGCGAGTCGACGATCGCGGCGACGTCGACGTCGCCACGGCCGAGGGCGACGTACATGCCGGCGGCGACGGCCTCGGTGTAGGTTGCCGAGCCCTCCTGCACCTTGCGGGCCCAGGCGAGGTCGACGTCCTTGAGGTGCATGTGGGCGATCCGCTCGGGGTGTTCGCGGGCGACGCGCACGGGGTCGCCACCCCCGATGAGGAGGTGGCCGGTGTCGAGGCACAGCCCGATGCGTGAGCCGGCGAGCACGCGGTCGGTCTCCTCACCGGACTCGACCATCGTCCCGACGTGCGGGTGCAGGGTGGCCGTGAGGCCCTGTGCCGCAGCGGCATCCGAGATCCGGTCGAGGTTGGCGACCAGGGTGGCCCACCCCCCTTCGTCGAGCTCGGGACGGGCGTCGTAGCCCTCCGCACCGGTCGCGGCGGCGATGACCACGGTCGTCGCCCGGGCCGCGACGAGACCGGCCATCGCCGTCTCGACGGTCGGCAGGGGGTCGATGCTCGGGTCGTGCAGGACGACGGGGACGAACTGGCCGACCGCGGCCAGGCCGTACTGCGCGAGCGTGTCCGCCTTGGCCTGCGGGTCGTCCGGCAGGAAGCCGTCGGGGCCGAACTCGGTCGCCGCGATGCCGAGCTCACGCATCTGCGTCAGCACGGTCTGCGGCTGATGCTGCCACCCCCAGCCGAGGACCTCGCACACCCCCCACGAGATGGGGGCGGCGGCGATCCGCTCGGTGATCGGGGGGCGCACGGTCGGGTCGGTCATGGTCACAGTCCTCGGATCTCGGTCAGGGCCACCGGGCGGCGCTGGGCGCGCGAGAGCTCGCAGGCCTCCGCCACGCGGAAGGCCTCGAGCGAGTCGGCGATGGTGCACGGGCTCTCGAGGCGGCCGGCGGCCACCTCGCAGAAGGCGGTGAGCTCGGCCCGGTAGGCGGGCTGGAAGCGCTCCATGAAGGACCACACCTGCGGGCCGCGGGGGAAGTCGACGTCCGGCTCGGCGCTGACCATCGCGAGCGAGTGGTCCAGGCCGGCGGTGACCGTGCCGCGCTCGCCCATGACCTCCATGCGCACGTCGTGGCCACCGCCGTTGTACCGGGTCGTCGACATGAGGACGAGCGTGTCGTCGTCGAGGGTGAGCACGGCGGCGCCGGTGTCGACGTCGCCGGCCGCGGCGAAGAAGTCCGCGCCCTTGTTGGCCCCGACGGCGTAGACGGAGGCGATCTCGTGGCCGGTGACGAAGCGGATCGCGTCGAAGTCGTGGACCCCGCAGTCGCGGAAGATGCCGCCGGAGGTAGGGATGAACTCGGCTGGCGGCGGTGCCTGGTCGTGCGTGTTGGCGCGGATCGTGTGGACGAAGCCCAGCTCGCCGGAGGCGACGGCATCACGTGCCCGGGCGAAGCCGGCGTCGAAGCGTCGCTGGTGCCCGATGTGCACGGGGGTCTCGCTCGCGGCGTCGAGGCGGGCCAGCTCGATGATCTCGTCGAGGTCGCCGGCGACCGGCTTCTCGCAGAAGGTCGCCACGCCGGCGTCGATGCCGCGGCGGATCCACTCCGCGTGGCCGTTGGTCGCGGTCGCGACGACGAGACCGTCGATGCCGGCCTCGAGCAGTTCCTCGGGCCGGCACGTCTCGACCGCGGCGCCGGTCCCCCGGAGGCGGGCCGCGACCTCGGCCACGACGTCGGCCCGGGCGTCGGTGACGACGAGGGTCTCCACGGCCGGCAGGGCCACGAGGGTCTCGGCGTGGAAGGCGCCGATGCGGCCCAGGCCGACGAGTCCGATCCGCATCCGCGGCACGCTCCTTTGCGCGAGGGGCACGTGAGTGATGCGGGACACTCTGGCCCACTCCCTTCGCGCCTGTCAATAGTTTGTCAGGACATATTGACGTATGGCTGTCCTGCCGTCGTGCGCGTATGCTCCCCGGCATGTCAGCGCAGCAGCTCGAGGTGGTCATCGACCGCGAGTCGCCGGTGCCGCTCTACCACCAGCTCGCCGAGCAGCTGACCGCCGCCGTCGACGACGGACGCCTCCAGCCGGGCGATCCCTTCGAAAACGAGGTGGCCCTCGCGACCCGCCTCTCCCTCTCCCGGCCGACGGTGCGCCGCGCGATCCAGAAGATGGTCGACCAGGGCCTGCTCGTGCGCCGCCGCGGCCTCGGCACGCGGGTCGCCAACCGCAAGGTGCACCGCAAGGCGCGCCTGTCCTCGCTCTTCGACGACCTCGAGGCCGAAGGGAGACAGCCGCGCACCGAGATCGTCGAGCTCGAGATGGGCACCGACGAGCGGGCCGCTGCGGCGCTCGACCTCGAGCCGGGGACCGAGATGCTCTCGCTCGTGCGGGTGCGCTCGGCCGGCGACCAGCCGCTGGCGATCATGCACAACTGGCTGCCGCCGGCCCACGCGGACATCACCCGTGAGGCCCTCGAGGCCCAGGGTCTCTACGCGCTCCTGCGCCGTCGCGGGGTCCGGCCCGTCGTCGCCCGCCAGTCGATCGGCGCGCGGATGCCGACGGCCGCCGAGCGCCGCGCCCTCGGCCTGCGCTCGGGCCAGCCCGTGCTGACGATGACGCGGATGGCCTTCGACGCCTCCGGCGCCGCGGTCGAGTTCGGCGACCACGCCTACCGGGCCGAGGACTACACGATCGACCTCATGCTCGACGAGCGCTGACGCCCCCGCCCGTCACCAGGGCTTGTCGACGCCCCCGGAGTTGCCCTCGTCCTGACCCTCTGCCTGGCGGCGCTCGCTCTCGGCCTCGTCCTGACCGGTCTTGTTGCGCTCCTCGAGCTCCTTCTGCTTCGGGTCCTTCTCCTCCTCGCCCTCTTCACCCTCGGACTCGTCGTCCTTCGTGTCCTCGGGGTCCTCCGGCTCCTCCTCGGGCTCCTTCTTGCCGGTCTGCTCCTCAAGCTTGTCCTTCTGCTCCTGCTGCTTGGCGCCGGCCTCGCCCTCGTTGCCGTCGTCGGACCCGTCGAGGCAGCCCTCGGGGCCCTCCTCGATGAGCGTCAGGGCCTCCTCGGCGAAGGCCTTCTCCTGGTCGGCGTCGCCGGCCTCGTTGGCCTGGTCGGCCTGCTGGGAGATCGTGATGACGAGGTTGGTCCGCACGGTGCAGTCGTCCTGCGGGTTGCCGGTGCGCGAGAGCGCCAGCTCGAGGTCGCGCCGACCCCCCTCGAGGTCACCGGACATCGACTTGCCCGTCCCCTCGACGAAGGGAGCACGCCACCGCTCGACGAGGTTGAGGATGCCCAGCCGCTCGGCGGCCCGGACCACGCCGGGCCCGTCGCCCGCGGCGTGCGCGTCCTGGGCCGAGCCCATGTGCAGGGGCAGGGTGAGGAAGCGCGCGGCGAGCACGAGGAGCACGATCGCGGGCAGCACGGTGCCCCAGACGAGGCGCCGCCGACGGCGCAGCCGGGGCTCGAGGGTCGCCATCACGACTCCACCCTTCGCAGTCGGCCGATCTCTCGGGTCATGGTGAAGAGGTCGACGAGGAGGAGCACGCACGCGATGACCGCTGCGACCCACACGAGCGAGGTGTAGGTCTCGATCTCGGTACCGGCGCCGTCGACGGTCGTGCCGGGGTCGGCCTCCTCGAGCGCCGGGCCGATGTCGCCGCCGGCCCGGTGGGTGTAGGGCACCCCGAGCTGCTCGGCGATCTCCTCGAGCTTGGCCTCGTCGATCTTGCTCACCCCGGGGTTGCCCGAGGCATCGGTCACGTCGTCACCGGTCGAGCCGTCGGCATTCGTCGTCGCCATCCGGCCTCCCTCCTCGGTGCCGTAGCCGAGCACGGCGCCACCGTCGACGAGGTCGGCCACGTCGAAGGGGGTCCCCGGCTCGGACGAGGTCTGCTCGCCGTCACCGAGGTAGAAGACGATGCGGGCCCGCTCGGGCTGGCGCTCCTTGACCCCCTCGAGGGTGGTGCGCAGGCGCTCATCGGCTTCGGTCACCGAGGAGCCGCCCGAGTAGAGGCTGTCCTCGGCGCGCAGGTTGTCCGTCGCGGTCCGCAGCGCCTGGGTGTCGGTCGTGAGCGGCATCGTCACGCGGGCCGTGTAGTCGAAGGTGATGATGGAGAAGCGGGCACCGGGCATCTCCTCCTGGATCTTCGCGATGTCGTCGCGGTAACCGTCGAGGCGGGTCGCGCCGTCGACGTGGTCGCGGGCCATCGCCGAGGTCGTCGTGTCGACGACGAAGAAGACGTTGACGTCCGAGGCGGCCTGACGCGCGATGCCGCCGGTGGTCGCCGGGCCGAGCAGGGCGACGACCATGGCGAGCGCTGTCGCCAGCCGCAGGCCCCACCGCAGCCGGTGGCGCGAGTCGGCGGCGAGGCGCCAGCCGGTGAAGCCGACGAGCAGCAGACCGAGGAGCACGACGATCGGCCAGGGCAGGAGCGGATGCCAGCTCATCGGCGCCACCTCCACAGGACGGGGTAGAGGACGAGCAGGCCGAACACCGCCAGGGTCACCCACACGGCGGGCAGGTCGGTGCGCACGGTGATCGGGGCGCTGTCGGGCAGGCGGGCCGCCTCGAGCTCCTCGATGTCGCTCGTCACCTCGGCGGTCGCGCCGGGCTGGTCGAGCCCCCAGGTCCGCCCGCCGGTCTTCTCCGTCGCGGTGACGAGCTCCTGGTGGTTGCTGCCGAAGTCGTAGGGGTTGAGCCCGTAGACGCGGATCTTGCGCTCGGTCGCCAGGTCGGCCGCCTCGTCGAGGGTGTAGACGCCCTCGCCGTGCACCTCGTTGTCCGTACCGAGGATGATCGCGCGCGGCCGCTCCTGGTCGAGGTGGTCGAAGTTGAAGACGCAGCTCGCCAGACCGTCACCGACCTGCGAGCTGGCCATGATCCGCTCGTTGAAGGTGCCGTCGGTCGGGCTGTACTGCCCGCCGCCGAAGGTCGTGAAGCCCTCGGCGTAGCCGGTCAGCTGCTCCTCGACGAGCTCGTAGTCGTCGGTGAGGGGGAAGGCGGTGACCGCCTGGTTGTTCCACAGCACGAGCCCGATGCGCTCGCCGCGGAAGCTCTTGACGATCTCGGCGAAGTCCTCGAGCACCGCCTTGTCGGTCCGGATCATCGACCCGGAGACGTCGAGGCAGAGCATGATGTCGCGGTTGTTCTTCTCCGGCTCGATCGTCTCGGTCGTCGCGGGTCGCCCGGCGGCGACCGCGAGGGGCAGGACGGTCAGGCCGATGATCGCGGCGATCCCGAGCAGCCGGGTGCGCTGCCGGGCGACGGCGGCACGGTAGGCGGGCAGTCGGGTGAGCCGGCGGGTGTGGGCGACGAGGACGGCCGTGCGGGCCGCCGTGTCGCGCCCGGCGAACCACCAGCCGAGGGCCGCGACGGCGCCGATGGCCAGGACGATGAGCAGGGTGAGCCACCACCACGTCAGACCCATCACGACCACCCCCCGACGACCTCGCGGGCCGCGCCCGCTGACGCCTCGAAGCTCGGCCGGTCGGCCTCGGCCGCCCCGAACTGCCGGGGGTAGAAGGTCTCGATGAGCTGCGCGAGGTGGGCCGGGCCGCGCTCACGCAGGTCCTGCGCGGTCATGGTGTCGGCACGCAGCCCGCTCGCCTTGGCGACGAAGCCGCGCACCACCTTCGACAGCTCGTGGTGACCCCGACGGGCGGTGATCTTGCCGCCGCCGACGGCCGAGTCGATCTCGTCGATCCGACGCAGGGCGTCCCGCCGCAGCTTGGTCAGGGCGGAGGGCGGCAGTGAGCCGCCACGCTCCTGCGGGTCCGGCGTGCGCGTGAAGAGCCAGATGCAGACGCACCAGATGATCAGGGCGAAGATGATGAAGCCGCCGAGGAGCGGCCAGGTGATCGCGTAGTCCTGCGGGGCGAGGTAGATCGGGTCAGCGTCCACGGCGCCTCTTCTCGAGCATGCGCACGATCATCGGCACGACCTCGTCGGTGTGCCCGGCGCGCGCGGAGGAGACGTCGGTCCGCCGCAGCATGGTCTCGACATCCGCCCTCCGGGTGGTCTCCGACCGGCCGAACTCCTCCGCCAGGAGGCGGTCGGTGGCCAGCAGGTCGGGCAGCGTGTGGTCGGCGGCGACATCGCGCACGAGGGTGTCCTCGGCGACGCCGAGGGGGTCGAGGTCGGCGACGTCGACCCACAGGACCTCATGGCGCAGCCGCAGGCTCCGCAGCAGGTCCTCGACCTCGCGGGGCTCGACGCCGTCGTCGGCGATGATGAGCAGGACCTTGCGCCCGCGGACGTTGCGGCTGACGTGCCGCAGCAGTCCCGGCAGGTCCGAAGGGGGTGAGTCCGGCTGGGAGAGGGCGATCGTCTCCTGCAGGATGTGCTCGAGGTGCCCCTCCGAGTTGCGCGCTCGGGTGGCGTGGATGCGCCCCGGCCCGCCGCTGATCATCGAGACGTCGTCGCCGTGGCGCACGGCGAGCCACCCGAGGACCCCTGCGGCGAGCACGGCGATGTCGCGCTTGGGCTCCCCGCCGGCGGCCGTGGCGGCCATCTCCCGGCCGGCGGGCATGATGACGACGAGGGAGAAGTGGCGCTCGGCGACGTAGCGCTTGATGAGCATCGAGCCGTGCCGGGCCGAGGCCCGCCAGTCGATGTCCCGGATGTCGTCACCGACCGCGTACTCGCGCAGGTCGTCGAAGTCCATCGACCGTCCCTTGTGGACAGAGGCGTACCCACCGTCGAGCAGCGCGACCGACCGGCGTCGGACGTGGATCGACAGCTTCCCCTTGACCTTGTGGACCAGTCGCGTCATGGCCGCCCTAGGGGGTGCGGACGGCGCGCACGACGGCGTCGATGATCGTCTCGACGCGCACGTCGTCGGCGGTGGCCTCGTAGGTGAGGAGCACGCGATGGCGCAGGACGCGGTGGGCCAGGTGGCGCACGTCCTCGGGGATGACGTGGTCGCGGCCCTGGAGCAGGGCGGAGGCGCGCGCGGCCTTGGCGAAGGCGATGGAGGCACGCGGGCTGGCGCCGATCTCGACGTAGCGCGCGAGCTCGGGCGGCATGACCTTGCCCGGGGTGCGGGTTGCCGAGACGATGAAGGTGATGTAGTCGAGGACCGCCTTGTCGAGGTAGACCGAGCCGGCCAGACGCTGCAGCTCGCGGGCGTCGGCGACGTCGATCATCGCCCGGTCCGGTTGGTCGAAGACGCCGGAGTCGATGCGGCGCACGACCTCGGCCTCCTCCGCGGGGCTCGGGTAGTCGAGCAGGTCCTTGAGCATGAAGCGGTCGAGCTGGGCCTCGGGCAGGACGTAGGTGCCCTCCTGCTCGATGGGGTTCTGCGTCGCGAGGACGAGGAAGGGCTCGGGGACCTTGAAGACCTGACCGCCGATGGAGGTCTGCCGCTCCTGCATCGCCTCGAGCATCGCCGACTGCGTCTTGGCCGAGCTGCGGTTGATCTCGTCGAGCAGGACGAAGTTGGCGTGGACCGGGCCGAGCTGGGTGACGAACTTGCCCTGGCTCGCGTCGTAGACCTGGGTGCCGACGATGTCGCTCGGCAGCAGGTCGGGCGTGCACTGGATCCGCTTGAAGGACCCACCGATCGCCGTCGCGAGCGCGTGCGCCGCCGTGGTCTTGGCCAGGCCGGGCACCGACTCGAGGAGCACGTGGCCGCTCGTCAGCAGACCGATGAGGAGGGTCTCGCGCAGACGCTTCTGCCCGACGACCTTCGTCTCGAAGCCCTTGTCGACCGCCGCGACGAGGCTGCGGGCCCGCTCCATCTGGTCCTTGCTGATCCTGCTCGTGGGCGGCACGAGGCTCCCCCTTCGATCGGTGGTCGATGTCGCGGCCACTCTACGGAGTGACGCGGCCCGCGGCACTGGGGAGCACTCCCCCCGAGACCGGCCGCGACATCGCCCCCTTCGCTCAGCTCGTCATGACGACGTCGTGCAGGGAGACGCCGTACCGCGTGGCGCGGCGGTCGGTGACGATCCGCACGTGCCGCGCCGAGGCGCCGGGCAGGCGGATGGTGTCGATGCCGCCGTCGCTGTCCTTGACCGTCTTGACGGTGGTCCACGACCGGCCGTCGAGGCTCGTCTGGACCCGGTACGACGAGGCGTACGCCGCCTCCCAGTCGAGGGTGATCCGACGCACGAGGCGCGGGGTGCCGAGGTCGGCGGCCCACCACGCGTCGTCACCCCAGGCGCTCGCCCACCGGCTCGTGGCGCTGGCGTCGATGGCATTGCCGGCCCGGTAGCTGCCCGCGAGGCTCCACTGGGTCGAGCTCGCGGTGGCCACCGCCCCCGTCGTCAGGTCGGAGCCCTCCTGCCAGCCCGTCGTCGCCGCCCAGGTGCGCAGGTAGGACTCCGGGCCGCGCAGCAGGTCCTGGACGACCTGCTCGCCCCGGGTCCCGCCGTGGGTGCGCATGTCCTGCACCCAGTCCGGGATCATCCCGTAGTGCGCGACGCCGTCGCGGTTGTAGTCCCAGATCCGCTGGCCGGTCACCTGGCGGTCGACGGTGCCCGACCCGGTGACGGTCGGGAAGGGGTACTTCAGCGGCTTCTCCGCGGCGTCGTCGCGGGGCGGCGGGGTGCCACCGAAGCCGTTCATGTCCATGCCGAAGCCGTAGCCGACGCCGTACTTCTGCCGCACCGGCCGATCGGCGTGACCCTCCTCGACGAAGTCCTCGGCACCGTGCCCGTACTGGGCGATGAAGCCGCCGAGCCGGTAGACCCGCTCGGTGAACTGCTTGTCCATCCACGAGTGGCTCGAGATGACGCCCGGGTAGCCCTCGGCCTCGAGGATCTCCATCGTCCGCTTGGCGGACTTGACGCTCTGGTGGTCGATCTCGACCATGAGATCTCGCTCCATCATCCCGCGCAGCGCGTACTCACCGAGCGAGGTCAGCCCGCGCTTGTTGCAGTGCGGCCCCTTGGGATAGATCGGCAGGACCTGCACCGGCAGGTGCTTGGCCACCTCGGGCGGGATGACCCCGCCCTCGACGGTGTTGTCGTGCAGGGAGGTCGGGCAGGACTCCACCTGCCAGAACTGCCCGGTGCTCAGGAAGTTGCCGGCGTTGACGACGATGCCCTGGGTGCCGGAGTCGAAGCGGACCCCGCACAGCGCGTTGTCGAACTTGTGGCACAGGTACATCGAGCGGATGCCGAGCTCCTTGGCCTCGTCGAGGCCGGCGTCGATCTGGGCCTTGGTGCAGTGCGCGATCCCGATGGTCTGCCCACAGCCGAAGGGAGCGGACACCTCCATCCCGAGGATGACGGCGAGCTTGCCCTGACGGATGTACTCGCGGGCCTCCTGGGCCGAGTAGGCAATCCGAAACCAGCCCTTGCCCGGGCCGCCGTGCCGCGCGTCGATGAAGGCCTCGAGCTCCTTGGTCTTCTTCACCTGCCGGCGCACGACGTCCATGTCGTTGCACGAGCTCGTGTTGACCTGCGTCGGCAGGGAGCAGAGCACCGAATTGTTGACGGTGTCGGCGACCATGATGCGCTGCCCTCCACGCCAGGCCCGCTCGACCCAGCGGTAGTACATCTGCTGGTGGGTCAGCGAGGACCACTTCGGCGCATCGGCGAAGGAGGGGTAGAGCGTGGTCGAGTGGGTGTCCAGCGGGCCCTTGCCCTCGAGGTGGGTGAGGTTTTCGATGAGGCCGGTCCGCCCGTCGCTGCCATGGCTGTGGCAGTCGGTGAGGGCGTCCTGGATGCCGAGCTCGCTGAAGGTCTTGCCACACACGATGTCCCCGCCGAATCCTTCGTCGGACATCAGGTGGGTGTGCGCGTCGATGAGCCCGCGCACCTCCCCCTGCGGCGTCGCCGTCGACGGGGCGCCCGTGACGTTGACCTCCGAGTCCTTGGCCTGCGGGGCGCTCTGCTCGTACCAGGGCTTGGTCCCGGCACCGGCTCCCGGGGCGAGCAGTCCGAGGACGAGCGCGAGCACGAGCAGGGCGAAGGGGGTCCCTCTGCGCCTGGTCCTGCGGCGGGGTGTGGTCATGGCGGTCTCCGATCGGTGGCGGCGGGTGGGGCCCGGCCTCCACAGGCTACCGACGAGTAACACTTTGGTCTACCGGTGAGTAACTTCGCGGCTCCGTAGGGTGCGTGGGTGCACTCCCCCGACCCGGCCCCGCGCGTCGGCCCCCGCGAGGTGCTCGGCCTGGCCGTCCCCGCCTTCCTCGCGCTCGTCGCCGAGCCGCTCTTCCTCATGGTCGACGCGGCCGTCGTCGGGCGTCTCGGCGTCGTGCCGCTCGCCGGCCTGGGGGCCGCGAGCTCCGTCCTCCTCACTGCCGCAGGCGTCTTCGTCTTCCTCGCCTACGGCACGACGAGTGTCGTCGCCCGTCAGTTCGGCGCCGGGTCGCGGCGCGGGGCCCTCGAGACCGGCGTCGGCGGCGTCTGGCTCGCCGGAGGCCTCGGGGTGCTCGCGGCCCTCGTCGTCGGTCTGGCCGCCCGACCCCTGGCCCACGCCTTCGGGTCGTCGCCGGCCGCCCTCGACGAGGCCGTCGTCTACCTGCGCATCAGCGCCCTCGGCCTGCCCGCGATGCTGCTCGTCCTCGCCGCCACCGGCATCCTGCGCGGCCTGCAGGACACCCGCACCCCACTGGCCGTCGCCACCCTCGGCTTCGGCGCCAATGCCGTGCTGTCGGTCGTGCTGGTCCTCGGGCTCGACCTCGGCATCGGCGGTGCCGCCTGGGGCACGGTCATCGCCCAGTGGGGCATGGCCGTGGCACTGCTCGGGGTGGTCCTGCGCGAAGGGAGGGCCGCCGGGGCCTCCCTCCGGCCGCACGTCGGGCGGGTCGCGGCCGCCGCCCTCGACGGCGTCCCCCTGCTCGTGCGGACCCTCGCGCTGCGGGCCGTCATCCTCCTCACCGTCGCGACCGCCGCCGACTTCGGTGACGTGCCGCTCGCCGCCTACCAGGTGACGACGACGGTCTGGTCGCTCCTCGTCTTCGCCCTCGACGCGCTCGCGATCGCCGGCCAGGCCCTCACCGGGGCCCAGCTCGGCAGCGGCGACGCGCGGGGGGCACGTGAGGCGACCGCCCTCATGGTCCGGTGGGGCGTGTGGGGCGGGGTCGCCCTCGGCCTCGTGCTGCTGGCGCTGCACCGTGTGCTGCCGATCCTCTTCACCGACGACCCCGCCGTGCGCAGCGCGATCGCCGCGGGGCTGGTCGTCATCGCGCTCGGGCAGCCGCTCGCCGGCTACGTCTTCGTCGTCGACGGGGTGCTCATCGGGGCCGGCGACGGCCGCTGGCTCGCTGGGTCGATGGCCCTCGTGCTGCTCTCCTACGTGCCCGTCGTCGCGGTGACCCGGGCGGTCGGCGGAGGCCACGGGCCGGAGGCCGCCGTCATCGCGCTGTGGGTGGCCTTCACCGTCTTCATGCTCGTGCGGGGCGCCTTCATGGCCTGGCGCATCCGAGGCGATGCCTGGGCCGTCACCGGCGCCACCCGCTGACCCCACCTGCACATCTCCCTAGGGAAATACCCATCCACGTACACATTTCCCTAGGGAAATTCGGCCCCACCTGCGCATTTCCCTAGGGAAATGCACCCTCAGACGACGCTGGGGCGGGTGCTGTCGGCGTAGGAGTACCAGCCCTGGGCGGCCAGGCCCTCGGCCACGCGGCGGCGGCCGGCGGCGCCCTCGGCGGTGACCACCGCGAGCTCTGCGGGGCGCAGCGGGGTGAGCGGGAGGACCCGCGCGCCGGAGCCCTCGAGGTCGAGGTCGACGGGCCGGCCGGGCAACTGGACACCGATGAGCGCGCCGAGACGGCCGTCATCGACCCAGTCGGCCGGGGCGTGCTCGCCCGACAGCTCGACGGAGAGCAGGTCGTGGGCGTCGAGTGCCTCAGCGAGGCTCGCCGCAGCACCGGCCACGGCACCGGCCGCCTCCTCGAGGGCGGCGGTCAGCCACCGCCCCTCGCCGGTGGGCCCGGAGAGCAGCTCGCGCCCTTCGACGTAGAGCTCGACGCCCAGACCGCCGGAGCCCGCGCTCAGGCCGTCGGTGCTGACGATGCCCGTGTGGGTCGTCGTCACGAGGACGTAGGACGAGGCCCCCGTCGGCCACAGCCCGCCCTCGTCGGCGTCGCCCAGCGCGCCGTGCTGCGCCCCGACGGAGCCGACGGCCCGCCAGAAGTCGGCTCGACGCTCACCACTGCGGTCGGTCTGATCCATGGAAGTCACCCCTGCATCCTGCCCGCTGCGCGGGGCGGGCGAAAGTCAGGCCCCCCCGCCCCGTCCACTGGACGACGCCCCATGACGAAGGGGNNCCCCTTCGTCATGGGGCGTCACAGCGGGCCGCCCGCAGCGGGCTCACTTCGTCGTCAGACGGAGGGTGAACTCGGCCTGGTCGCCCTCGCCCCACATCGCGAACCCGACGGCCGACAGCGGCTCGAGGTTGGCCCTGGTCTCGTCGTCCATGTCGGAGCCGAAGGTCTCGACGATCTTGCTGATGTCGGCGTAGGCGACGGTGCCGGCCTTGTCGGCGTCCGGGACGGCGTCCTTGAAAGCGTCGGAGTCACCCAGCCCACTGCCACCGGCGACCTCGTCGGCGTAGCCGGCCGGCGTCGCGACGACGGTGCGGCCATCACCCGCGTCCTTGACCTCGAAGGCCGGACCGCTGGAGTAGCCGGAGGGGCTGCCCTGCGTGCTCCCGACGACCTTGTCGATCAGGCCACGGTCGCCATTGCTGACGAAGGCCACCTTGGGCTCGTCGGCGTCCGGACCGAGCGCGACGGTCGTGTCGCTGCCGACCGCCTTGGCGACGTCCTCGGGCACGGACAGACCGGTCTCGCTCGTGAAGTCGTCGAGGCCCTCCTGCCACTCGTCGCCGAGGCTCTCGCGGGCCGCCTTGTCGATCTCGGGCCAGGCCTTGCGCAGGGACTCGTCGAGGCCGGCGACCGAGAAGGCCGCGAGCGTGCTCGTCGGCAGCTTGCCGATGGAGGTCCCGTCACCCGCGGGCACGCTGCCCTCGGGCAGATCGTTGACCCGACCGGCGATCTCGAGGGTCGGCCCGTCGAAGCGCAGCGCGGCGGCGTACCGCCCCTGGGACTGACCGCTACCCGTGACGTCCTCGCCGATTACCGACTCGAGCTCGGCGGCCCTGGTGCCGTCCATCCACGCCGTCGCGATGCCGTCCTCGCCGAGGTCGGACATGTCCTGCGAGAAGCCGTCGGCCTCCGAGAGCGGGGCGGACGCGGCCTCGTTGACCGCCTTGTCGACGACCCCCTGGTCCTCGCCGCAGAGCACCCACTCGGGCTGGACCGAGCAGTAGGTGCCGTCGCCGGCGAGCTTGCCGATGCCCTGGGTGGCGGCGTCCTGGTCGGTGCTGGCCAGGGCCATGACGACCTCGGGCTCACCGCCGTCGGTCCCCGGGAGCAGCGCGACGCCGACCCGCTGGCCGAGCCACGGCTCGACGTCCTGGGCGTAGTCGACGCCCTCGAACTCGCCGTCCTCCTGCAGCTCCTCGAAGATCTCCTTGCGCAGGTCTCCGTCCTCGTCCATGTCGGCCAGCGGGTCCTGGGCACCCGGGAACTTGCGGGCGAAGCGGAAGGCATCGACCTTCTGGTCCGCGGCGGGGTCCAGATCGAGCTTGGCAAAGGCGAAGGCCGAGGCCGGCAGCGCCTCCTCGGGCTGGGGGCCGCCCCCGTTGATCTTGCTGTAGGCGAAGAGCGCGCCACCGCCGAGGAGGCCGAACGAGAGGACACCTGCGGTGCCGAAGGCGAGCCACTTCAGGCCGGAGCCGGAGCGCGGCGTCGGCTGCTGGGGCGCCTGGCCCCACTGGCCGGCGGGCTGGCCGTAGGGCTGCTGGTACATCGGCTGTCCCTGGTAGGGCTGGCCGTAGCCGGGCTGCTGGCCGTAGCCGGGCTGCTGGCCGTAGGGCGGCATGGTCATGGTGGGCTCCCCGCTCGTCGTGATGTCTTACCAAGACCTTACGGTCGGCGACCGCCCCACGGACATGGGGAGGACTACCCATGAGATGACGACGGCGCCGCCCCTGGGGAGCTCACGCAGGACGCATGACGAAGGGGGGCGACCCACCACACGGTGGATCGCCCCCCTTCGAGCGGGTGTCGTCAGCCGGCGACGATGTCGAGGCTGATCTTCGCCTGGACCTCGGGGTGGAGACGCACGAGCGCCTCGGCCGGGCCCACCGACTTGATCGGGGTCGGGATCTCGATCGTGCGACGGTCGAGCTCCGGGCCACCGGCGGCCGCGACGGCCTCGGCGACCTCGCGGCTGGTCACGGCGCCGAAGAGGCGACCGGACTCACCGGCGTGGGCGCTGATGGTGACCGACTTCGACTCGAGGTTGCCCTTGATCGACGTCGCCTCCTCGAGGGACTTGCCAGCGCGAGCCGCACGGCCGGCGGCGAGCGCCTCGACCTGCTTCTGCGCACCCTTGGTCCACTGCTCCGCGAGACCGCGGCGGTAGAGGAAGTTGCGGGCGTAGCCCGGCTTGACGTCGACGACGTCACCGGCGGTACCGAGGCCGGAGACCTCGTGGGTGAGGATGACCTTCATGTCTGCTCCTGAGTTCTTCGCGGCCGCGGATCAGCGGTTGGACGAGGAGTAGGGCAGCAGCGCCATCTCCCGGGCGTTCTTGACGGCGGTCGCGATGCGACGCTGCTCCTGGACGGAGACGCCGGTGA
Source organism: Janibacter hoylei PVAS-1 (assembly GCF_004025845.1). Taxonomy (NCBI): domain Bacteria; kingdom Bacillati; phylum Actinomycetota; class Actinomycetes; order Micrococcales; family Intrasporangiaceae; genus Janibacter; species Janibacter hoylei. Next base: position 74,800 of record NZ_PIPF01000006.1, on the reverse strand, counting down.
CCCGACGGGCGCGGATCTTCCCGCGGTCGGAGATGAACTTGCGCAGCAGGTTCGCGTCCTTGTAGTCGATGTTCTCGACCTTCGCCGCCTTGAGCGGGTTGGCCTTCTTCTTGGGCTTGCGCACTACGGGCTTGGCCATCGTGGTGCTCTCCTTCGTGTTCACGAGAGCCCGAGGTTGGTCCTCGGGATGGGGGTGGTGTCAGTGCCCGGGCGTACCCGGGCGTGAGAGATCGATCAGAAGGGGGGCTCGTCGTAGCTGGGCGCACTGCCCCAGCCGCCGCCACCCTGGTTGCCGCCGCCCTGGGCAGGAGCCTGCTGGCCGCCGAAGCCGCCACCCTGGGGAGCGCCGCCCTGCTGGCCACCGCTCGCCCACGGGTCGTCCTGCTGGCCGCCGAAGCCGCCACCCTGGGGAGCGCCGCCCTGCTGGCCGCCGCCCCACGAGCCGCCGCCCTGGCCGTCGCCGCCACCGCGCTGGGTCTTCGTCACCTTGGCGGTGGCATAGCGCAGCGACGGGCCGACCTCGTCGACCTGCATCTCCATGACGGAGCGCTTCTGCCCGGTCTCCTTGTCCTCCCACGAGCGGGAGACGAGGCGACCGGTCACGACGACGCGGGTACCACGGGTGAGGGACTCCGCCACGTTTTCAGCGGCCTCGCGCCACACGGAGCAGCGCATGAAGAGCGTCTCCGCGTCCTTCCACTCGTTCGTCTGACGGTCGAACGTGCGGGGGGTGGAGGCAACGGTGAAGTTGGCCACTGCGGCACCACTCGGCGTGAACCGGAGCTCCGGGTCCGCCGTGAGGTTGCCGATAACGGTGATGGGGGTCTCGCCAGCCATGGGTTTCCTTCTCGATCGGTGATCGTCTCAGGTGAGCCTGTCAGCAGACACCGACAGGCCGGAGGGTGAGGCCGCTCAGGCCTCGACGCGCATGAGCTTGGTCCGCAGGACCTGCTCGGAGAGACCCAGCTGCCGGTCGAGCTCCTTGCTCGTCTCCGGCGTGCAGGTCAGGTTGGCGACGGCGTAGAGGCCCTCCGCCTTCTTGTTGATCTCGTAGGCGAGACGACGACGGCCCCAGTGGTCGATCTTGTCCACGCTGCCGCCGTCCTTGGTGACGACGGTGAGGAACTTGTCGAACAGCGGCTGGACGGCCCGCTCGTCGGTCTCGGGGTCGAAGATGACCATGAGCTCGTACTGACGCATGCTGATAACCCGCCTCCTTCGGTCTGAACGGTCACGGTCTCTCCGTGACAGGAGGGTTGTGCATCCGCCCCCGGGCAGGCTCATCGGGCGACGAGCTGACGCAGGGGACCCATCAAGGCTATCGGCTGCACTCCCTTCGCACCAAAGCGTGCCCCGGACGGGCGGCCGACGTCAGACCCCGGCCGGCTCCTGTGGACGGGCATCGAGGCGGGGGCCCGGCTGTGGACGGGGAGCCGGGTTGTCGACGGGGGTGTACCAGACACTCCACAGCAGGAAGCACCACGCGATGGTCCGGCCGAGGACGACGACGGCGTACCAGGGGGCGGGCAACCCCTTGTCCGGGTCGGACGCCGCGCCGATGTGCAGCCACAGCGCACTCGCGTGGACCGCCTCGACGGCGACGAAGCCCAGGTGGGTGCGCCACGAGACGCCCGCGAGGAGCGCGAGCGGCAGCACCCACAGCGCCGCCTGCACCGGCACCGAGGTACCGGTGAGCGCGAGGACCGGCACGCTGAAGGCCGCCACCTGCGCCCACGTCGCCGGGCGCCATGCGCGACGGGCCATGACGACGGCCGCCCAGACGGCGCCCGCCCACCCGACGAGGGCGACGATCGGCGCGACCCGGTCCGGCAGCGGGCGCCCCGCGAGCTCCGGGATCATGAGGATGGAGCCGTAGCCGGGCTTCTCCGCCCACCACGTCTGCAGGGGGCCGAGGACGATGTCAGGGGAGGCGATCGCCAGCACGGCCATGCCGCCCACGGCCGTCGCGAGGGCGATGACGACCGTGCGGACCGCCTCGTCGGTGCGCTCCTCCCGGCGGGCGGCCACGACGAGGGCGATCGCGACGAGGCCGACCCACGCGTGCCCGAGCAGAGCCAGCCCGAGCAGCACGCCCGCCAGGGTCGTGCGACGACGCGCGTCGGCGAGCATCGCCGCCAGGACCAGGGTGACGACGACGAGGTCGGGCGACAGCAGCGCCGCGACGACGTGGATCGGCGACAGCGCGAGCTGGGTCGCCAGGTCGAGCCGCTGCGGACGCAGCCGGCCCACGCACCAGACCGCGACGGCGAGCGCGGCGGTGATGAGCAGCGTCCAGATGACGAGGTACCAGCGCGACGAGTCCAGCCAGTTGCCGTCCGGCACGATGCCGCCGACCAAAGCCATCAGCCCCGACAGCAGCGGCATCTGCTCGAGCCGGACGTCGCCGCCCAGCCAGGCTGGCAGCCCCCGGTCGAGCCCGGCCAGCTGGTACTGCGCCGGCAGGTCGGAGAAGCAGCCCCGCCAGAACTGGTCGTCGCCGTTCCACCCGTTGGCCACGCAGTGGCCCTGACGCAGCACCGCGCCCGAGATCGGGAGCACCGACATCAGGACGATCAGGGGCAGGAGCCGACCCAGACTCCGCTCGCGCCCCGACGCCCGTCGCCCCAGCGGACCACCGATGATCGCGCTGGCGTCCCCGGGCAGGAGGTCGCGCGGCGTCCACTCGCGGGGCACTAGTCGCCTCGGCCCTCGGTCGCACCCCGGCCCGGCGTCAGGCTGGGCAGCGTCGGCTCCGGGGGCTCAGGGGGCTGCGTGGTCGAGGTGGGCTTCGGGGTCGACGAGGTCGGCTTGGGAGTCGACGAGGTCGGCTTCGGGGTCGAGGTCGGCGACTTCGTCGTCGACGTGGACTTCGAGGTCGACGTGGACTTCGACGTCGACGAGGAGCTGCTCGACGAGGACTTCGAGCTCGACGAGGAGCTGCTCGGGGAGCGCGTCGTCGTGGGCGTGGGCGCGGGGGCCTGGGTCGTCGTGATCGGCGCCGGGGCGTCGGTCGGCGGGTCGGTCTGCGGCCGGTACTTGACGTTGCCCGGCGGTGGCAGCCGCTTGACCGGCTCACCCTCGAGCGCGTCGATCATGTAGTCGGTCCAGATCCGCGCCGGCACGGTGCCACCGGTGATCTCTCCGTACTCGCCGACATTGCTCAGCTGGTTTTCTTCGGTGAGCGAGCCGTCGCCCTTGTACATGCCGACGGCGGTCGCGAGCTGGCCCGGGGTGAAGCCGTCGAACCAGGCGGCGTAGTTGTTGGAGGTCGTGCCGGTCTTGCCCCCGACGGGGCGGCCGAGATCGGCGACGGTCGGGTAGGCGGTGCCGCCGGGCTGACCGACGAGGCTCATGGCCTGGATCGTGTCGCGGGCGACGTCCTGGGGGAAGGCCCGCCGCACGTCCTTCTTGACCTTGTAGTCGATGTCGTAGGCGCCCGTGCTCGTCACCGACGAGATGTAGTACGGGGTGGCCCGGCGCCCTTCGGCCGCGATCGTCGCGTAGGCATTGGCCATGTCGATGACCCGGACGGAGTCCGTACCGAAGACATTGCCCGGGCCGTCCGACAGCGGGACCTTCTTGTCACCCTGCCACCCGATGACGCCGGCGTCCTTGGCGGACGCGGCGGTCGACTTCGGGGTGACCGCGAGGTTGAGCTGCGCGTAGTAGGTGTTGACCGACTTCTGGGTCGCCGTGCGCATGTTGACCGGGCCGTACGACGAGTTGCCGTAGTTGACGATGCCACCGGCCCGCTGGATCGGCGTGGCGTCGGAGCCGGAGTAGACGAAGGCCCGGTTGTAGTACGGGCTCGCGCCGCTGTACGTCGTGTACAGCGGGATGCCCTTGCGCAGGGCCGCGATCATCGTGAAGGGCTTCATCGTCGAGCCGGCCTGCATCTTGCCGTCCACGGCCGAGTTGAAGTAGCCGTACTTGCCGCGGCCGAACTTCTCGCCGCCGTACATGACCCGGATCGCCCCGTCGCCCGGCTGCACCGAGGCGAGACCGATGTGGAGGTCCGCGGTCCGGCGCCCCGTCGGCCGGTGCTCCTTGACCGCCTTGACCGCCGCGGCCTGCGCGTCCTTGTCGATCGTCGTGACGATCTTGAAGCCGCCGCGGTCGATGTCCGCGTCGCTCAGCTCGAGGCGGTTGCGCAGCTCGGAGCGCACCTCCTCGGTGATGAAGCCGATGTCATCGGACTTCGCCTGCGATCGCTTGGGCGCCTTGGTCTTCGGGAACTTCTGCTCGGCCCGCTCGGAGGCGGTCATCCAGCCCTGGTCGACCATGCCGTCGAGGACGTAGTTCCACCGGCTCGTCGCCAGCTCGGTCTGCTCCTCGCCGAGGGCGGGGTCGTAGAGCGAGGGGCCGCGGATGACGCTCGCGAGCAGCGCGCCCTCGGAGGGCGTGAGGTCCTCGACGTCCTTGTTGAAGTAGGCCTTGGACGCGGTCTGGATGCCGTCGGCGCCGCGACCGAAGTAGATGGTGTTGAGGTAGTTGGTGAGGATCTCGTCCTTGCTGAGCTCACCGTCGATCTTCACCGACAGGAGGATCTCGCGGCCCTTGCGCTCGAGCGTCTGGTCCTGGGTGAGGAAGTAGTTCTTCACGTACTGCTGGGTGATGGTCGAGCCGCCGCCCCGGTCCTCGCCGGCGAGCGCACCACTCACCGCACGGAAGATGCCCTTGGGCGAGATGCCCCGGTTTTCGTAGAAGCTGCGGTCCTCGGCGGCGAGGAAGGCGTGCTGCACGTGCTCCGGCACCCGGTCGAGCTCGACGGCCTCGCGGTTGACCTTGGCGATCCGGTCCATCTCCGTCTTGCCGTCGGAGTAGTAGATGACCGAGGCCTGCGAGACCGCGTGGTCGTTGGGCTTGGGGATGTCGATGAGCAGGTACGCCGCGACGACCGCGCCGATGCCGAGAGCGACGAGGGCGGTCAGCCCGATGAGGACCTTGCGCAGGATGCGTCGCTTCCCCCGCTTGGGGCGCGCGCTGCTCCGCCGGGACGACGAGCGTCGCCGAGACCGCGCCTCGGCGCGGGAGCGGGGGGAGTCGGACATGAGGGCACCTCTGCACACGCGGGATCACGACTAGACCTCCCCAGTATGAACGCATCGCGGCGCGCCCACCCACGTCGAGTCGATGTATCACCTCGATACATCGGGTACGCTCTCCCCGCACCGAGCCGCCGGCCGGTGGTCCACCGACCGGGCGAAGGGAGTCACGTGCGCCGTCGCGAGATGCTCGAGTTCGCCGTGCTCGGCCTGCTCCACGAGGACCCCCTGCACGGCTACGAGCTGCGCCGTCGGCTCAACACCCGCCTCGGCGCCTTCCGGGCGCTCTCCTTCGGCACGCTCTACCCCTGCCTGGCGAGCCTGCAGGGTCAGGGCCTCGTCGACGGCGACGGCGCGCGTACCGGCGGCGGACGGCGTCAGCGGATCACGTACACGATCACCGAGGCCGGTCGGGCGGCCTTCGCCGAGCTGGCCGGCCGGTCCGACCCGCCGAGCTGGGCCGACGACGCCTTCGACGTGCGGGTCGCCTTCTTCGCGCGCACCGAGCGTGAGGTTCGCCTGCGGATCCTCGAAGGGCGCCGGGCCCGCCTCGCCGAGCAGCTGCGTGCCATGCGCGAGGGCGCCACCCGGGCCGACCGCTGGTCGGCCGCCCTCGCCGCGCACGACGAGGACGCGACCGAGCGCGCCCTCGCGTGGCTCGACGAGCTCATCGACGCCGAGCGCCGAGAGCCCCACGCCCGCCCGGGCACCCTCAGCGACCCATCGCACCCAGCCTTCAACCCGCCCCCCACCAAGGAGAACCCATGACTGCCATCCGTGTCGCCATCGTCGGCGTCGGCAACTGCGCGAGCTCGCTCGTCCAGGGTGTCGAGTACTACAAGGACGCCGACCCGTCGGGCACCGTGCCCGGCCTCATGCACGTGACCTTCGGCGACTACCACGTCTCGGACGTGCAGTTCGTCGCCGCCTTCGACGTCGACGACAAGAAGGTCGGCAAGGACCTCGCCGAGGCGATCAACTCCTCGGAGAACAACACGATCAAGATCGCGGACGTCCCGACGACCGGCGTCACGGTGCAGCGCGGCCACACCCTCGACGGCATCGGCAAGTACTACGCGCTGACGATCGACGAGTCCCCGGCCGAGCCGGTCGACGTCGTCCAGGCGCTCAAGGACGCCGAGGTCGACGTGCTCGTCTCCTACCTGCCGGTCGGCTCCGAGGAGGCGGACAAGTTCTACGCGCAGTGCGCGATCGACGCCGGCGTCGCCTTTGTCAACGCGCTGCCCGTCTTCATCGCGTCCGACCCGGAGTGGGCCCAGAAGTTCGAGGACGCCGGTGTCCCGATCATCGGCGACGACATCAAGAGCCAGGTCGGCGCGACGATCACGCACCGCGTCATGGCCAAGCTCTTCGAGCAGCGCGGCGTGGTCCTCGACCGCACCTACCAGCTCAACGTCGGCGGCAACATGGACTTCAAGAACATGCTCGAGCGCGAGCGCCTGGAGTCGAAGAAGATCTCCAAGACGCAGGCGGTCACGTCCAACCTCGACGGCCCGCTCGCCGGCGTCGGGGCCGACGACCGCAACGTCCACATCGGCCCGTCGGACTACGTCGCCTGGCTCGACGACCGCAAGTGGGCCTATGTCCGCCTCGAGGGTCGCGCCTTCGGCGACGTGCCGCTCAACCTCGAGTACAAGCTCGAGGTCTGGGACTCCCCCAACAGCGCCGGCATCATCATCGACGCGATCCGCGCGGCGAAGATCGCCAAGGACCGCGGCGTCGGCGGCGCCCTGCTGTCCGCGAGCAGCTACCTCATGAAGTCCCCGCCGGAGCAGCGCGAGGACACCGAGGGTCGGGCCAAGCTCGAGGCCTTCATCGCCGGCACCGAGGAGCGCTGACCGGAGCTCGACGCCGGCCCGCTAGCCTGTGTGCCATGGGTCACAGGGTCGAGTCGGAGCTGGTCGCCAACGTCATCGCCGTGCAGGTGGCGGCCGACCAGGTCGTCGCCGTGGGTGACGAGCTCGTCCTCCTCGAGTCGATGAAGATGGAGATCCCCGTGCTCTCCGAGCGCTCCGGGCGGGTGGCCGAGGTCAAGGTCGCCCCCGGCGACGTCGTCCAGGAGGGCGAGGTGCTCGTCGTCATCGACGACTGACCTGCGCACACGACGAAGGGTGGGTCCGACCATGCGGTCGGACCCACCCTTCGGTGCGTGTGGTGGCGATCAGGCGCCGCGCCCGCCGCCGCCCGAGCCCTCGGTCTGCTGGTCGGCCTGCTCGACGGCCTGCTTGGCGTAGGCGTCGATGGAGTCCTGCGCGCTCTGGAGCGCCTTGACGGCGTCCTGCCAGGAGCTGGTGAACTGCTCGGAGTCCGTGCCGAGCCAGTTCTCCGCCAGAGTGGCGGCCTGCGAGGTGCCGCTGGTGGCGACCTCGCCGATCTTGCCGGACTGGGTGGTCAGCTGCTGGGCCACCTCCTTGATCTTGGCAACATCCATTCCGTCGGTCAGGTTTCCGCTCATCTCAGTGTCCCTTCAAGTCTGTGTGGTTCGAAGCTGTCGGTGTGGTCGCTCAGCGGTTGGAGATCTCGCCCTGCTGGGTGGTCTCGTGCTGGAGCTGCTCGCTCAGCGCGTCGAGCATCTGCTTGATCTTCTCGAGCTGCGGGCGGTGCTGGGACTCCCACTCCGAGACGAACTTCTCCGAGTCGGCGCCGTTCCAGGCCTCGTTGGCCGCCTGGACCTGGGTGTTGACGTTGGTGATCACGGTGCCGAGGTCCTCGGCGAGGTTCTGCCACTTCGGCAGCTCACCCTTGACGACGTCGAGGTTCATTCCGAGCCAACCCATTGTGTCCTCCTGCTGTAGATGCTGATCGTGATGTGTGGATCTGTGCTGCTCACTCGAGCGATCCCTCCGCCCGACTGAGGTCAACACTAGGGAAGGTCCGCGGGGAGGTACATGGGGAGAACTCCCCCGACCTCCACCGCACCGGCACCTGCCCGTCGATACCGTTGCGGCACAACGGAATTCATGATCTCCCCAGTCCGCCGGGGAGCGCCATCTGGGCGATCAGCGACTTGCCGCGACGCACGATGACCCCTCGGCCCTCGGGCATGACGACCCGTGCCAGCGGCGGGAAGTTGGTCTTGAAGATCATCGACGACTCGGACCCGTCGGGCGCCAGCGCGATGCCCGACCGGCTGGCCTTGACCAGGCCAGGCAGGCCCATGCTCGTGCTCAGCGCGCTCGGGTCGGCCTCACCGATGACGAAGTGGTCGTTGTCGACGAGCGGCTTGATCGCCTCCTGCAGCGGCATCTGGAAGGGCGGCGCGTTGAGGTCGTCGAGCTTTTCGCACACGAGCACCTGCCGGGGGGAGCTCTCGTCGAGCGCCCGCTCCTTGAGCGTCGCGCACAGCTCCTTGATGTCGTCCTCGCGGGTCGCGGAGGCGTCGATCTCGGGGAGGCCGAGCAGCTCCGAGTTGCGGCGCAGCGTGATGAGACTGACCTGGCAGGTGGGGTCCCACCGCTTGACCGCACGCACGAGCTGGACGACCGCCGTGGTCCGTCCGCTCCCGGGCGGGCCGGTCACGATGAAGCCACCGCGTGGGTCGATGGTCACCGGGGCCATCGCGTCGGAGCTCATCGCCATGACGGGCAGACCGTCGACCTGGGCCGGCATGCTCGCTGCCGGCACGACCTCCGGCAGCGAGGCGATCGGCTCGGCCGGTCGCACTCCCGACTTCGTCATGGTCTCGGCGAAACCGCGGACCATGCGCGACTGCTCGGAGGCGTCGTGGGTGCCGCCGAGGACGGCCACCTGGACCTCGCGCTTCTTGAAGATGCCTCGGCCGGGCGGCGACTCCGGCGTGAGCACGTCGGTCGGCACGCCGAGGAAGGAGTAGTCGTCCTCGGTCGCCATGCGCAGCACGAAGCGCGACTGGACCGAGGAGCCCATGGCGACCGGCAGCCCGTTGCGGGCGTCGACCGACAGGACGAAGTGGACACCCACCGGGCGCCCGTCGGCGAGGAGCGAGGTGAAGGCGTCGAGCCACTTCATGAGCGCTCCCGCCGACTCGTAGGCATTGCGGAAGGCGGTGAGCCCGTCGACGAGGACGAAGATCCGCGGCTCGTCGGTGCGGCCGGTGATCTTGCGGTACTGCGTGATCGTCGTGGCATTGGCGGCCGAGTAGCGGATGGCGCGCTCGTCGATCGTCTCGCGGAGCGTCGTGATGAGTCGCTTGACCCGCTCCTCGTCCTGACCCGAGATGATGCTGCCGACGTGCGGCAGGTCCTCGAGCATCGACAGGCCGCGGTTGCCGAAGTCGAGGCCGTAGACGTGACAGGGCCCGCCGCGCACGGTGAAGCCCGCCGCGATGGCGATGGTCCGCAGGAAGGTGCTCTTGCCCGAGCCCGACGCACCGTAGACCGCGAGGTTGCCCTCGACGTCCGGGCGGAAGGAGATCGACGGCTGGCTCTGCCGTTCGGGGTTGTCGGCGATGCCGATGACCAGCTCGTCGTCGCGGCGGTCCGTCGGCAGCTTGGCCAGCTCGTAGACCTCCTCGAGCTCGGGCAGCCACGGCTTGCGGGGGATCGGGATCTCCGCCTCGACCCGGGCCCGCTCGACGGTCTCGACGACCCGCTGGATGTCGGTCGGGCCGAGGTCGGCATCCTCGTCCCCCTTCGGCTTGGCGGGCAGCTCCCACGCGACCGGAGCACCGAAGGTCAGCGTCGAGACGAGCATGTCCGGCGGTGGCGGCGTGTTGCTCGTCCACCCACCGGCGTAGCCGGTCTGGAAGGGCACGAGACGACCCGGTCCCGACTTGGCCATCGCCCGGCCCGGCAGGCCGGGGTCGAAGTAGGCCGCGTCCGGCGTGCCGAGGACGTCGGTCGAGTCATCGGTGTCGGCCATCCGCAGCGCCATGCGCAGGTTGGTGTTGGCGCGCAGGTTGTCCTTGATGACGCCCGCGGGGCGCTGCGTCGCGAGGATGAGGTGGATGCCGAGCGAGCGACCTCGCTGGGCGATGTTGACGACGCCGTCGACGAAGTCGGGCACCTCCTGCACGAGCGCGGCGAACTCGTCGACGACGATGATCAGGCTCGGCGGGGCCTCGACCTCGCCGCGACGCTCGAGCTCGACGAGGTCCTTGGCCTTGAAACGGGCCAGCAGGTGCTCGCGGTAGTGCAGCTCCGCCGAGAGCGACTCCAGGGCCCGTCGCACCAGGTGCGGCGACAGGTCGGTCACCATGCCGACGGTGTGCGGCAGCTGGACGCAGTCGCGGAAGGCCGAACCACCCTTGTAGTCCACGAGCAGGAAGGTCACCCGCTGCGGGCTGTTGGCCGTCGCCATGCCGAGGATCCACGCCTGGAGCAGCTCGGACTTGCCGGCACCGGTGGTCCCGCCGACGAGGGCGTGCGGCCCGTCGGTGCGCAGGTCGACGCTGTGCGTGCCGAGCGCGGACTGACCGATGACGGCGCGAAGGGAGCCCGGCTTGCGGCTCGGGGTCGGCGGCGCGTGCCGGCCGGTGAGGATCGAACGGTTTTCGTTCCACCGCTCGATGACGGCCATCTCGGACTGGGCGATCTCGGTCCCGACGAGAGCGAGGTAGGAGACCGACCGCGGGATGTCGGAGTCGTCCTGGGCGAGCGCGCTGGAGTCGGTGATCGGTGCGAGCTGGCGGGCGATGGTCTCGGCGTCGGCCGGCGCGAGCAGGTCCGCCTGCACGTCCGTCGCCACCTGCGCGGGCCCGACCCAACCGACCCGGCAGGCGCCCCCGTCGGCGACCTCGACGAAGGTGCGGCAGGCCGCCGGCAGCTGCTCGGTGACGGGCGCGACCCAGATGACGACGACGCCCTGCTGCCAGCCCGTCTCGGCGAGCTGCACCAGGCGGGCCCGGTCGACCGGCGCGTCGTTCTCCACGAGGACGACGACCGCCGGGCCGCTGCGCGTGTCGTTGCTCCCGGCGGCGCCGGCGACGAGGCCCTCGAGCTGCTCCATGACCGCAGAGCACCCGGGGCCGGAGCTGGCCGTGTGCTGCACGTCGAGCGGGCTCTGCGGCGAGGAGGTGTGGGGTACCCACTTGAGCCAGTCCCAGTCACGCGCCGACGTCGTCGAGGTGAGCGCGCACAGGACGACCTCGGCCGGCGAGTGCGCGGCGAGGGTCTGGACGACGAGCGAGCGGGCCAGGCCGAGGGCCGCGTCGCGCGGTCCCGAGACGCCGATGGCGCCGTCGAGCAGCGGGTGAGCCGTCACCGGCACGTCGGCGACGACGCCGAGGCCCTGCATGAGGGTCGAGACCTCGAGCCACGCCTCGGCGCGGGTCCGCCCCATCTTGGGCAGCTTGATCTCGCTGCGGCTCGGCCGCACGCCCAGACCGAGGCGGTACTCGAGGAAACCGGGCTCCCCCGGCCGCCGGGTCCACATGAGCGGGTGGTGGGCGGCAACCGCCTGGCCGAACTGCGCGACGGCCGGGTGCTCCTGCCGACGCACGTCGTGCTCGCGGTCGAGCTCGGTCTCGATGTCCTCGACGAGGTAGCCCACGTCCTCGCGGAAGTCGACCATCGCCTCCTCGAAGTCCAACCGCACGCGCCGCTTGGACTCCCACGCGTTGGCGAGCATCATCATCGGCATCATGAGCATGAACATGATCGTGAAGCGCGAGCGGGTGATGGCGAAGAGGGTCGCGCCCATGAAGACCGGCACGATCATCATCGCCAGGGGGATGCGCTGCGGCTTGCCGCGCTCGGGCAGCTCCGGCACCTCGAACTGCAGACCCTGGTAGACGGGTGCGATCCGGGGCGAGCGGACGAAGGCGACGTCACCGGACTCGGTGCGGGTGACGCCCGCGGCCGCGGTCCGGGCCGAGATCTCGAAGGTCGTGTCACCGATGGTGAAGGTCTCGCCCTCGCGCAGGATCGCCCGGTCGACCTGCTCGTCGCCGACGACGACGCCGTTGGACGAGCCGAGGTCGGTCACCTCGACGACGTCCGCGACGAGCAGCTTGGCGTGACGTCGCGAGACGGAGGCGTCGTTGATCTGCACCTCGCAGCCGCGACCACGCCCGACGTGCGAGGTCCCCCGCTGGAGCGGGTACTCCCGACCGGTGTCCGGCCCGGCGACGACCCGCGCGATGGCGATGGGGGCCTCGGTGTCCTTGTACCCCGAGGACCGACGGGTCACCGCGAGGTGGGCCCCGGAGTGCAGGCCCGACTCCTGGACCGTGGTGTGCGGGTCGACGGCCCGGTGGTTTTCGTCGACCAGCGCCAGCGTCAGCTCACCGAGGTCCGCGTGCCCGGGCGTGACCCCGGACCGCTGCCGCTCGGGGTCGGCGAGGACGAGGTGCTCGGCGAGGTCACCGACCGTCGTGCGGCCGTCGACGGTCGCGACGAGGTCCGTGTCCTGGTTGTCGGACCCGCGGAGGGTGAACATCAGCTTCATCGGAGCGCCTTCCGGGAGGGGGCGGTGGTGTGGTCGTGGAGCCCGATGTCCTCCTGGCGGGACAACAGCGGGCGCGGGTCGAAGATCGTGCGGACCCGGGTGACGAAGGGAGCCTCGCGCCGCAGCCGACGGCGCACCCGGCGCAGCTCGGCCTGCCACGCGGTGACCTCGGCCGGCTGGGGCGGCGCCTCGCCGAAGACGAGGGCATCGGCCCGCATCGCCGCGGGCACCGCGTCGACGGCGGGCCCGAGGGCCCGGGCCTGCTCGATGCGGGTACCGCCGGCCGGGAGCGTGTGGCCGAGGACCCGCGCCTCCTCGACGAGGTCGTTCCACGCGCGACCGACCCTGCGGTCGGGCGTGCCGCGCCGCAGCCGGACGGCCCGACGCACGGCCGTGACGAGCGGGGTGAGGAGCAGCAGGAGGAGCGGGATGCCGACGAAGATCCCGAGCAGCTGGGCCCACAGGGGCCACGTCGACGGCGCGGACCAGTCGACGACCGGCTCCGGCGGGGGCGGGGGCGGCGGGGGCGGCGGCGGGGGCGGCTCGACGGCCGGCGCCTCCCACGGGGTCGTGTCCGTGCCGGCGGGGGTCGCCTGCTCGGCCATGTCGGGGATAAAGGTCTGCGGCAGCACCTGGAACCAGCTGCCGTCGGCCTGCTGGACCTCGACCCAGGCGTGGATGTCACGGCCGCGGATGACGCCGTCGTCGGTCGCGGTCGCCCCGACGACGATCCGGGTCGGGATGCCCAGCCGGTTGCCGATGAGGCCCAGCGTCGAGGCGTACTGCTCGTCGTTGCCGGCGAGCGGGTCGGAGTTGAGGAAGGCGTCGAGACGCCCGAGGCCGTGCCCGGCGGGGAAGCGCTGCGTCTGCGCCGCGAGGTCGTCGTCGCCCGAGGGCGCGTGGTCACCCGTCGCCGGCGTCCCGTCCGTGTAGGTGCCCTCCTCGCGCAGGGTCGTCGCGATGTTGCGGAACTGCCCCCACCGGTCGGTGGCGTCCCCCTTCCACGCCGCGATGCGCCCGTCGACGAAGGAGGCGTCCCCCGAGATCGGCATGCTGCCCGAGGCCACGGGCAGGGACTCGGGGAGGGCACCGGCCCCCTTCGGCGGGAGCTCGGTGCGCACCTCGTAGCCGTCACCCGGGCGGATCGCCGGCGGTACGAGCACGGTGTTGGTGCTGAGGTTGAGCCAGGCCTGCCCCTCGAGCCGCTCCTGCGTGTCGTCGAGGAACTCGATGCCCTCGACCCGACCGGTCGTGAGCACCCACGAGCCGGTGTAGCCACCCTCCGGGACGGTCACCTTGACCTGCGTCGTGTCGTCGCTGGCGAGCACGCCGACCCGGCGGCCGAACTGCTGGAAGGAGCGGCCGGCGTCGGCCCGGTCGGAGCCGCGGCCGGCGATGCCCCACGTCGACCCGTCCCACGTGTCGAGCGTGGCCAGCCGCATCGGCGTCGTCGCCGGGACACCGTCGACCTGGAGCAGCTGACGGTCGTAGAGGCCCGTCGGGCTCGTCGCCGTGAACTCGCGGTACCGCGAGAGCGGCGAGGCCAGGACATTGGTGTCGTGCCCCGGCACGACATCGGTGCGCACGACCTGCCGCTCACCACCGCTGCCCGGCAGGTGCGGGCCGAGGAGCCCGCCGACGAGCGCGGCGACGCCGAGCAGGACGGCCCCCGCGACGACGCGCGACAGCGCCGGGCGACGGGCCCCCGGACGGGCGATGCCGACCTCCGGGTCGAGGTGGTCGCGGGCGACGCACCACGCGACGAGGAGGAGGACGAAGACCAGACCCTGCACCCACGGGGACGCCGGAGCGCTCGTGCCGAGGGCGATCGTCACCGTGAGGAGGACGAAGGGAGCCACCCCCAGTCGCAGTCGCGAGCTGGTCACGCGGGCGGTCGCGTAGGTCGTCGCGGTGCCGACGAGCGCGAGGAAGAAGGGGACGGCGAGGACGTGGCCCCGGGCGTCCACGGGCGGCACGAGGGTCAGCAGGTCCATCCAGCCGCGGGTCGGCCCCGCGAGCAGGTCGCGAAAGGTCGTCCCCGTGGGCAGGAAGCCCCACTTCACGTCGTCGCGGACGGCGAGCGGCCCGCCGAGGAGGAAGTAGAGGACCGCCCCGAGCGCGGTCGTCGCGACGAGGGGCCACCGGTAGGTGCCCTGGATGTGCCCGAGCACGAGCCCGAGCAGGACACCTGCGGCAGCGGCCTGCCACCACTCCCAGCCGAAGACCACCGTGCGCAGCCCGACGAGCGCGCACGCGACGAGCGCGATGGTGAAGACGGTGTCGACCCAGTGGGCGGCACCCGGCCGCATCCGGCCGAGGGTCGCGCGCACCTTTTCGCCGGTCGTCTGCTGGGGCTTGATCATCCCCGGCTTGGGAGCACCCATGAAACTCATGCCGGGACCAGTCCCGTGACGACGTCGGTGAGGTCGCCGAGCTCGGCGAGGGTGACGACCGTGAGGCCGCGCACCCGACGCACGGTCGCACTGGCCGTCGGGTCGACGATGACGGCGACCTTGTGCACCTCGGTCTCGAACTCGCCGAGGCACTGCTGGATCTCGAGGAAGGCCCGCGCCGGGCCGGTGCACAGCACGGCGACCGACGAGTCCGGGGCGTGATGGACGACGACCCGGGCCGACCGGACGAGGTCGACCCGACCGAGCGTCGCCGTCGTCAGGGTGTCGAGGACCAGCGGGACCGTGGTGCGCGAGGCGAGCCCGTCGCGGCACACGACCGTCGCCTCCTGCTCGTCCTTGATCGACTGGACCATGAGGGAGGCCGCCACAGCGATGGCGGTCTCCACGTCCCCTTCGCCATCGGTGTACATCGCCGGGTCGGCGTCGACGACGACACCCAGGTGCGACCGACGCGTCTCCTGGAACTGGCGCACGAAGAGCTGGCCGTGCTTGGCGGAGGAGCGCCAGTGGATGTGGCGACGGTCGTCGCCCGGCTCGTACTCGCGCAGGGCGTGGAAGGAGATGTCCGCCATCGACAGCTCGGGCGTCGCCTCGCCCTCGAGGTCACGCAGCAGGCCGTGGGCGCCGGACTCGAGCGCGACCCGCCGCGGGTGCACGTGCATGATCTGCTGCTCGCCGAAGGTCGCGGTCCGGCGGGTGATGCCGAGCGGGTCACCGACGACGGTCGTCGGCGGCCCCACGGGGACGGCCCCGCGGCGCGGCGTCGCGATGGGGAAGGAGGTGCGGTGCTGTGCCCCCTTGCGCAGCAGCGGCACGGGGATCAGCTCGTCGTGGTCACCGACCGGCAGCCGCACGAGCGAAGGGAGCATCGTGCGCCGCGAGGCATTGGTGAGGACGACGTGGCCCTGCGCCAGGTCGCCGATCTCCGCCCGGACCGGCTCGACGACGAGCGTGACGTCCGCCTTGTGACGACCGAGCGAGACCAGCACGCACACCGCGACGAGGGTGAGGAGGGTCGCCGCCATGATCGTCAGCTCGACCCACCCGAGGACCGCGCCGAGCACCCACAGCAGGACGCCGAGCGCGAGCAGGGTCCAGCCGAGTGGGGTGACCCAGTCCAGCCGACCGCCGAACCACGTGCGACGGACCCGCTCGTCCGTCGCCGCGACACCGGAGCGGACCGCCCGGCCCGCGCCACGACCGGCCGCGACGACCGACGCGCCGGGCAGGGTGACGGTGCGGCGGGCGCCGGTGGCACGCAGCTTCGACGACTCCGCCATCTGCTGCAGCCGGGCCTCGTGCTTCGACGGGCCCGTGGGGGTCGCCGGAGTATCGGGCGCGCGGACGCGACCGCGCCCACGAGGGGCGTCGGGCGGCGGGGTCGGCAGTCCGGTCGTCATCGAGGACTGCTGGTCAGGCGACGCGCTCGGTCGGCGGGGCGACCTCGCCGAGCACGCGGCCGATGACGTCACCGACGCGGACGCCCGCGAACTCCGCCTCGGCGGACAGCAGCAGGCGGTGGCTCATGACCGGCTCGGCGAGCATCTTGATGTCGTCGGGCACGACGTGCGTCCGGCCCTGGCTGAGCGCCCAGGTCTTGGCGCAGCGCACGAAGGCCAGGCAGCCACGCACCGACAGACCGAGGCGCACGTTGGGGTGACGCCGCGTCTCCTCCGCGATCCGGGAGACGTAGGCGAGGATCGCCGCGTCGACGTGCACCTGGTCCGCGAGCTTGGCCATGTCACCCACGACCTTCGTCGTGACGACCGGGCGCAGACCGCGAGCCCGGTCACGACGAGCGGCGTCGGCGAGCACGGCGACCGTCGCCTCGTGGTCGGGGTAGCCGAGCGAGGTCTTCATGAGGAAGCGGTCGAGCTGGGCCTCCGGCAGGCGATAGGTGCCCGCCTGCTCAATGGGGTTCTGCGTCGCGACGACCATGAAGGGCACGCCGACCTCGTGGGTCGTCCCGTCGATCGTCACCCGGCCCTCCTCCATGACCTCGAGGAGCGCCGACTGCGTCTTGGGCGAGGCCCGGTTGATCTCGTCGGCGAGGACGATCGAGGCGAAGACCGGCCCCTTGTGCAGGTCGAAGCGCTTGCTCTGCTGGTCGTAGATCGTCACGCCGGTGACATCGCTGGGCAGCAGGTCCGGGGTGAACTGGATGCGGCTGTTGGTGCCCTGGACTGTCGCGGCCAGCGCCCTGGCCAGCTGCGTCTTGCCCGTCCCCGGGTAGTCCTCGAGGAGGAGGTGGCCCTCGGAGAGCAGGCAGGTGAGGGCCAGCCGCACCACGTGCTGCTTGCCGAGGACGACCTGGTCGATGTTGCCGACCATCTGCTGGAAGGCCTGGCTGAACCACCCGGCCTGCTCCTGGGAGACGCTCATCGTTCCTGCTTCCTCATCCGGATTTCTTGGTGGACGTCGAGGTCGGGCTCTTGGCGCCCGAGCCCTTCTTCGTCGTCTTCTTCGAGGACGTCGAGGTCTTCGACGGCTTCGGTCGACTGGTGCTCGTCGGGGAGGCGCTGACCGACATCGGGTCCCACACCCGGGGGGTCGAGCCCGCCGACTCGGCGGGCCACGTGTCGATCCGCACCTCGCCCGGCAGGGTCAGGTCGTAGACGCGACCGGTGTCGAGGTCGTTGAGCAGCACCTGACCCCGGTCGTGCCGCACGGCGACCGGGTAGCGGCGCGAAAAGGTACCGGAGACGGGCAGCTCGGTCGTGGGCGAGCTCGCCTGACCGCAGGCGGAGCCCCAGCGCACGGTGTCGCCGTCGCCCCAGGCCGCGTAGAGGCAGTCTCCGTTGATCGTCGGCCGGGAGATGCGCTGGTAGCGCGCCTGCGCTTCCTCCTCGGCGAGGCCGGAGGTCACCCCGGTCTCCGTGGACGACTCGGCTCCCTCCACGATCCGCACGTAGCCGGCCTCGTCGCGGGTCTGGAAGGCGACGACCTCGTTGCTCGGGCCGGCCTGCTGGAGGGTCGCCATGACGAGGGTGACGCCGGCCTGGTCCTGGGTCTCCCCCGGCAGCGCCTGCGGCTGCTCGAGGCCCTCGGCGTGGACCTCCCCCTTCTCGAGGTCGAGGACGACCCACGCGTCGCCGACCGCGGTGATGTCCGCGGCCCGCCCGCTGAAGCCGAGGTCGCTTCGCTCGGGCGACCCGAAGCCGTCGCCCTCGGCGGGGATCTCCACGACCGTGCCCGACTCCGCGGACACCGCCATGACGTCCCCGTCGACGTCGACCGTCACCGACGCATTGGGCCCGACGGTGGTGAGCTCACCGGTGTCCATGAGGTCCGCGACCGGGGTGCCCCCCTTCGGGTCGAGGCGCTTGGCCCAGACCCGTCCGGTGTCGTGGTCGACGACGGCCAGGGTGTTGCCGCGGAGACCGACGAGGTCGGGCTTGGCGTAGTCGACACCCGTGACGTAGGTGGGCTTCGGCAGCTCCACCTCGCCCTCGAACGGCTCGCCGGACCGCGAGTCGATGCCGACGAGACGGCGGTCGCTCGTCACGGCGACGACGTTGCGGCCGTCCTGGAGGATGTCCGGCGGCGCCTCCCCCTTCGCGCCCGAGGCGGCCTTGCCGCCCCCGATGACGAGGTCGAGACCGTGGGCGCCGGTGTTGACCCGACCCCAGTAGCCGGTGCTGCCGCCCGAGACCCAGATCCCGCCGTCGGACAGGGCGACGTCGTGGACCGGCTCACCGTCGGCACGCACGGCGAGGATCACGAGCACGACGACGAGCACCGAGACCATGGCCCCCGAGACGGCGGTGAGCCAGACGGGCCGACGACGTCCCGCGGTCTGGGCGGTCCCCTCGGCCGCCCCCTGCCCCTGCACGCTCATCCGCCGGTCAGTCCTCCTCGGAGGAGGCGTCGTCGAGGAGCACCAGGTCGGCGTCGGTCACCATGCGGGTCGACAGAGCGTGCTCGACGAGCCGTGACTTGCGGTTGCTGGCGAGCTTGCCCGGGCCACCGTGGAGACCGCGGATGCCCGCGTCGGCGAGCTTCTGGCAGACGTTGTCGAGCTTGCGGTTGAACTTCGTGACCTTCCACCCCAGCCGCTCGGCCGCCGCGGTCGAGCTCGGGATGCTCCCCTGCCCGGCCCCGTCACGCCGCAGGAAGTCCTCGCACAGGGCGACGACGAGGAGCTTCTGGTCCGGCGTCAGCGAGACCCGACCGACGGTCGTCTCCCCGCCCGACTGAGGCACGAGCACGTCGTTGTCGATCGAGACGAAGCCCGGGTTGGCGACGAGGACGTCGAAGTCGTAGGTCGTGGGGCCGGCCGTGAACCACACGGTGACCCGCTCGAAGGCCAGGGGGATCCGTGCCCCCGGGTTGAGCCACGCCTGGAAGAGGCCCTTCTTGTCCGCCACGGTGGCCGTGAGGGTCGAGCCGATGTTGGTCAGCCACCACCAGCCGCCCTCGTGGGTCACCTGGAGGAAGTGCCGGTGGAGGAAGGGGTTGTCGTCGATCTCGACGTCGCCCTCCCTGCCGATCGTCAGCGTCCCGTCCTTCGGCGCCTCGTGGAGCTCCCCGCAGAAGTCCACCGTCACCACGCTGTCACTCATGAGTTCCTCACCGTCTCGCACTGCACCTGTGACCACCCGGACCGCTGGGAGCCTCGCACGACCTGGACCGTCGCGCACTGCTGTACCCCCGGGGCGACCCCGAGCCGGTGCTCCGTGCCGTCGACGCGGACGGGGGTCCCCGTCACCCGGTCGGGATCCTCACCGGTGCGGATGTAGAAGTAGTCCCCATCCTGCAGGCCCGGATAGGCGAAGGTGAAGACCATCGTCTCCCCGTCGAGCCGGACCGACAGGTCGGGTGCACCGGAGAGCGCACCCGTCGGCTGGGTCGGGTCGACCTTCGTCGTCGGCGGCGGGTCGGCCCCGTCGCGGGTCACCCACAGGACGGCACCGATCGCGCCGCACACGAGCAGGACTCCGACGATGCTCGCGATGAGCGGCACGAGGCCGACCTCGATCCCCTTCTTCGGGGGCTCGGGGACGGGAGGCGGCGGGGTGGTGCGGGGACGGGTGCTCACTTGTCCGCGCACTTCGTCTCGCTCCACGGCGAGTAGTCCTCGCCGCGCTGGACGCGCACGCGCGCGCACTGGCGACTGGCCGACCCGAACTCCTGCGAGAAGGTCCCCGTCCCGGTGGTCGTGTCGATCTCAGAGACGCCGTAGGCCGTCGCCTTGTCGATGACGTCCTCGGACAGGGCCGCCTTGACGAGGTAGCGGTCACCCTCTTGGTAGGTGGGGTAGTCGATCGTGTAGACGAGCTGCGAGTCCTCGACCTGCATCGTGAAGGTCGGGGCGCTGTCGAGCGAGCCCCCGGTCGCACCGCCCGTGCCGGACGTCTGCGTGCCCTCGCTCCCACCGTTGAGGGCGAGCGCCGTACCGATGATCCCGACGATGAGGAGGAAGCCGCAGGCGCCGGCGACGATCGGCACCCAGCGTCGCGGGCCGGGCCGTCGTGGCGCGCCGGACCCGTGCCGGGGCCCACTACCGGGACCACCCGGCGGTGACTGCAGCGGGCGCGGGCCCGAGGCCTGTGGTGGACGGGGGCCGGAGCTCTGCGCGGGCTGGGGGCCCGGCGCGTACGGCGGACGGGGGCCGGAGGACTGCGGAGGTCGCGGCCCGGACGCGTGGTCCGGACGCGGCCCGGAGGGCGCCGGGTCACCTGCGCGGGCGACGACGCCGTCCGCGATCGGCACCGGCCCGGAGTGCCCGATGCTGCGTCCTCCACTCAGCTGCCCACCGATGACCGGCTGGCCGAGCGGCGGCGGCGGGGCACCCGTCGTGGGGCGGGGGTTGGACCCCGACGAGGCCCGCAGCTGGGTGCGGTCCTGCGTCTGCCCCGGCAGGCGGCCGGAGTCCCCGCTGTGCCCGAGCTCGTCGAGGACGACGATGGCCGTGCGGGAGAAGCGCTCCTCCTGCTCGATCTGCTGGAGGCTGCGGGCGAACTCGATCGCGCTGGCGGGTCGCGCCAGCGGGTTCTTGCTCATCGCCTGGGCGAGGAGCCGCTCGAGGGACTGGGGCACGTCGGCCCGGCCGGTGCTCGGCGGCGGGTTGGACCGGATGCGGGGCATGAGCTCCAGGGCCGAGTTGTCCCCGCCCGGCACCTCGAAGGGGGACCGCCCGACGAGCAGTTGCCACAGGGTCGCCGACAGGGCGTACACGTCGGCGCGCGCGTCACCGTTGCTGTGGCCGAAGAGGACCTCCGGCGGGGCCCACGGGATCGAGACCCCGAGGTCCTCGTCGAGCTCCTCGAGGGCACCACCGCGCCCGGCGATGCCGAAGTCGGTCAGGCCGGGCGAGCCGTACTGGCTGACGAGCACGTTGGCCGGCTTGATGTCGCGGTGGATGACCCCGGCCCGGTGCGCGGTCTCGACGGCGCTCGCCAGCTGGATGCCGGTGCGCAGCACCTCCTCGACCGAGAAGCGCGCCGTCCGCGCCCGCTGGGCGAGGTTGGGCGGCGGGTAGTACTTCATGACGAGGAAGGGGCGCCCGTCGTCGCTCGTCCCCGCACGGAAGACCTGGACGATGTACGGGTGGTCCGCGAGCTGGGCCATCGTGTTGGCCTCGTCGATGAACTGCTGCTGGATCGTCGGCGTCAGGCCCTCGGTCTTGAGGACCTTGACCGCGACCTTCATCCGCGGCATCTGCTGCTCGTAGAGGAAGACGTCGGCGTAGCCGCCCGAGCCGAGCGGCTGGACGTAGTCGAGCCCTTCGAGGTCGGGCGGCAACGTGCTGCTCACTCAGGCATCATCCCGTGACCTCGAAGACCATCGAGACCTGGTCGGCGAGGGTGATCGTCGTACCAGGCTCGATCGTCTGCTGGTCGCCGGGGCGCACCCGCACCGGCGAGGACCCCGGCAGCGCCACGGTCGTGCCGTTGGTCGAGCCGAGGTCACGGACGAGCACGTGCCAGCCGTCGAGCACGACCTCGACGTGGTTGCGCGAGATCTCGTTGTCGGGACTGGAGATGCGCACGAGGTGCGGCGTGCGCGGGCCGGTGACGTCTGCGCGCGGCGCGCGTCCGATGAGCACCCCACGGTCGAGCGTGACGACGTCGCCGGTCGACAACCGCAGGTGACCGAGGGCCGGACGGGCGGTCTGCTCGGGCTGCTGGCTCGGCAGGTCCTGCCCGCACACCCGGCAGCGGGTGGCGTGGGGCGCGTTGAGATGACCGACGGAGCAGCGCACCGCGAGGACCATGGGCTCGGCGGCGCCGGGCTGCTCGTCCTCCGTCGACGTGGGCTCGGGCTGGACGGCGGCCCCCTGGTCGGGGGTCGGCAGGCCCGGCAGGCCGAAGGGCAGGCCCGGCACCCCGGGGTTGGGGCCGGCCGGTCCGCCCGCGGGGGCACCACCGTCACCGGCCCAGGGCACGGAGGAGATCAGCCCGTCGGAGGCCTCCGGGCGGGAGGTCTCGGGGGCCGTCGGAGCTGCTGCTGCGGCCGGGCCGCTGTCGACGGGGGCACCCGGGCCGCTGTGCACCGGCGCGCTCGGCGGCTCGGCGGCTGCCTCGGGCACCCGCGACCCCACCAGGTGGCCGTCGACGAACTGCGGTCGACCACCCCCGGGCTCGTGACCCGTCGCGGTGTCGCGGGCGGCCATGACACCACTCGGCGCCGCCGGGACGGCAGCCCGGGCCGCGGCCGGGATGGGAGCGGCGGCTGCCGGCTCCTCGTCCGTGGGCTCGTCCTGGCCCGTGTCGCTCGGGACCTGCTCATCGGCGGCCTGCGGCGCAGGCACCGGGTACCCGGTGCCTGCGCCCGGCTCCTCCTCGGCCGGGTAGCCGATGTCGTCACCCGAGGTGTCACTGTCGTCGGCGGCGAAGGGAGCGCCCCCCGGCATCGGGGGCAGGCCACCCGGCAGCTCGCCGGCGGTCGGGCCCGCGGGCTCTGCCGGTCCGTCGAGCTCGTCCTCCTCCGAGGGCGGGGCGAGGGTGGCATGGGCCGGGTTGTCGGAGGGCTGGTAGCCACCGGCGGCGGCGACCGGACCGGAGTCGATCGGGGCCTGCTTGGACTCGTCCTCCTCCATGGCCGCCAGCAGCGAGCTGCGGTGGTGTTGGGTGTTGCCGAAGAGGAAGTCGAAGCTCGGCAGCTCCTCCTCGTCCTCCGCCGGGGTGTCGGCGGGCGTCGTCGGGGCAGGAGCGTCGGCGGGCGCCTGCGGCTGGGGCTCGGGCTCGACGAGCTCCTGGGCCTCGGGTGCCGGGCTCTCGACGACCCGCCCCTCCTCGACCGGCTCCTGCTGGGACGGCTCCTGGGCCGAGGTCGCTTCCGCGGCGAAGACGGAGGGGAGCGCCCAGCCGGAGGCCTCGGGCGCCGCTGCCTGCTCGGGCGCCTCGGTGGCGGGCTCGTCGGCCACAGGCTCCTCAGCAGCGGGTCCGTCAGCAGGCTCCTCGACATCAGTCTGCTCGACGTCGGGCGTGGTGACGGCGGGCTCGGGCTCACCCGTGGCCAGCACCACCTCGTCCGAGCCGCCCTCGAGGTCCTCGTCGGTCCACGGTCCGCGTGCGGGCGCGAGGACGGTGCGGGTCCCCTCGGCCCCGGTGACGGTCACCGACGCGGTGCCGCGCACGAGGACCCGGCCGGAGGTCTCGTCGACGAGGGCGAAGTCGGGCGTGCGGCGCACGCCGCCCGTCGTCAGCTCGTCGGTCACGACATCGACGAGGTCGTCGCCGTCGGCCGACCCGAGGGCGGCCTCGACCCGCTCGGCGAGGGAGACGTCGCCCTTCGCGAGCAGGTGCAGCCCGTCGCGGGTGACCTCGATCCACCCGTCCCGACCGTCGATCCTCGTGCTCATCGTCACTCCTTGTCGCTCAGCTGTCCCCGCGGCGCGGTGTCGTCCCCCGTGGCCCGGGGGCTCGTCTCCGACAGGTCGTCGCCCACCGAACCGTGCAGGTCGACGACCACCACGGTCACATTGTCACGCCCACCGGCCGCGACCGCGGCCCGGACGAGCTCCTCGGCTGCGGCCTGGGGGTGCGGCTCGCGCTGCAGGATCTCATGCAGCTGCTCGTCGGTGATCTCGTTGGTCAGGCCGTCCGAGCAGATGACGAAGCGCTCACCGGCATAGGGCGGCAGCACCCACACGTCGGCCTGGAAGGCGTAGTCCGTGCCCAGCGAGCGGGTGACGACATTGCGCGCCGGGTGGGTGCGGGCCTCTTCGGCGGTGATGACTCCGGCCTCGACGAGCTCCTGCACCTCCGAGTGGTCCACGGTCACCTGGGTGAGTGCGCCGTCGATGGCCCGGTAGACGCGCGAGTCGCCGACGTTGAAGACCGCCCAGTGGTCGGCGCCCCCGGCGGTGACGAGCGCCAGACCGGTGGCGGTCGTGCCCATCCCCTTGTTTTCCGGGTGGGAGTCGACCGCCTCGAGGATGCGGTCGTTGGCCAGCACGAGCTGGCGGCTCACGCCGTCGGCCGTGAGGTCCTCGCGCGAGACCAGCTCGCGCATCGTCTCGACGACGATGCCGCTGGCGACCTCACCGGCAGCGTGCCCGCCCATGCCGTCGGCGACGACGAAGATGCCGCCCTCCGCGAGCGCCGAGTCCTCGTTGAGCGAGCGCACCCGCCCGGTGTCCGTCGCCGCACCCACCCGCAGGGTCAGGCCGGGCAGCTCCTCGGGGCGTGCCACCGCCGTCACCGGGTGACCCGGATCGTCCGCAGCACCTGCTGGACCTCACCGTAGGCGCTCTGCGCGTCACCGCCGCCCACGGACCCGGTGGCCTGGACGAGGTCGACGATGCGGCCTCGCCGCGACCCGGCGAAGAGGTGGATCTGCACGACCGTCCCGATCTCCGGGTCGGTCCACGACACGTTGACCCCCACGAAGGGAACCTCGCCCAGCTCGAGCTCGAAGGGCTCGTCGACGTGGCCCTGGTCCTGCTGGGCGACGAAGCCGCGCAGCTCGTCCAGTGCCTGGCGCATCGAGAAGTCCCCCGTGCGCTGGAAGCCTCGGATGACGACATTGGGCGCGAAGCCGTGGTCGCTCTCGATGCGGCGGCAGGACAGCAGGGTCCCGCCGACCCGCACGGGCGCCCACGTGTCCGGGACGTCGATGGTCACACCGGGGGGACCCGGGAAGACCTCGCTCGGGTAGGTCAGCTGCGGCATGGGGCGGCTCTCAGGGGTTGATGCGGATGGAGTCGACGATGCGATCGATGGTGGCGTAATCCGTCTCGCGGCGAGCGCCGGCGTACGACCCCGTGACCTGGATGACGTCGAAGACGTCGTTCTGCCGCTGCGCCGTGAACCAGTGCACCTGACCGACGGTGCCCGCCTCGGCGTCGACGAAGGCCACGTCGGCCCCGACGAACTCGCGACCGTCGACCTCCTGGTGCTTGAGCTGGCCGACCGTCCCCTCCTGACGCTGCTGTGCGTACTGCTTCAGCTCCGCGTGGATCTCCTCG
Source organism: Janibacter hoylei PVAS-1 (assembly GCF_004025845.1). Classification (NCBI taxonomy): domain Bacteria; kingdom Bacillati; phylum Actinomycetota; class Actinomycetes; order Micrococcales; family Intrasporangiaceae; genus Janibacter; species Janibacter hoylei. The sequence goes on along the minus strand of NZ_PIPF01000006.1, from coordinate 49,541 downwards.
GGCCCGAAGGGAGCCAGCCGCTGGTAGAAGCGCACGACGACGTTGGCGAGGAAGTGGGTGGCGCCCTCGTCCCGGTCGCGGATGGCGATGAGCGTGTCCGGTGCCCACACCTGCTCCCAGCCCTCAGGCATCTCGAGGGTGATGGGCGGGGGGCCGGGGACGACCTCGCTGGGGTAGCTGATCTGGGTCATGCTGCGCTCCTGTGTGCTCGGGGGCGGCGGCCGGGGTCTGGGGCCCAGCCTGCCATCTCGGGACGAAGGGGGGTCACCACCAGTTGCCTGGGTTGATCGGGGATTCGGCGAGCGACTCACCGACATCGCTCAGGCCGTCGATGATCTCGTTGGGCGAGACCGACAGGTCGAGCGAGATGGAGGCTCCGACGCCGAGGGTGGCGCCGACGTCGAAGGAGACGCCCACCCGGTCGGCGGAGAACTCCGCGCTCCCCTCGGCGTGGGCACCGATGCCGTACGACAGGGAACCGGAGGCCCCCACGCTCGCCGGCCCGAGGTCCTGGCTCACGCCCCCTTCGATCCGACCACCGGCGAAGGCCTCGAGACCGGCCTCGACGCGCGCGCCGCCCGGGCCGATCTGGGCGCCGGCCGTGGCCTCGCCCTGCGCACCGATGTAACCCTCGGCCTGCGCCGACGTGCCGTGGTCGTTGGCCCAGTGGGCCTCGCCGCGTGCGACGTAGAGGCCGGCCTCGGCGCTGGCGTCCACGTAGGCACCGCGTGTGGCGTCGATGCCCATCGAGCCCTGCGACTCCGCGTTGTACGAGAGGAACTCGCCGCTCGCGCCGACCTGGTCGTTGCCGACCTCGCCCCGGGCCACCTGGTCGCCGACCTGTCCATCCCACAGGCCCTGCTCGACGATGGGCTCGCTCTGCACGTTGTCGAGGACGCCCTGCACGTCCTGCCAGCGGTTGTCGTCGAAGGAGCGCTCGTTGGACCACGACTCGCCCCACTCGCGGTACCCCCCACCCTCTCCGCGGGTGCTCTCGTGCGCGGTCTCCCACCCGTCGCCGCGCTCGTTGATGTCCGTGTGCGAGCGCATCTCGTGGCCGAGTGGGCCCTGGCTGTTGAGCCACCGACCCTCGGCGTCCTCCTGCCACGTCTTGCCCGTGATCGGGTCGTAGTGGTGCTTGTTGCCCTCTTCGTCGGTGTTGGTGCGCACCCCCCAGGAGTCCTGGTCGCGCCCGAGGATGTCGTAGCCGTTGCCCATGTCGGGGCGCTCCTCGGCGTCCGTGCCGCGGCCGCGACCGTCACCCGGCTCGCGACCGGGTCCGCCCGGACCGCCCGGACCACCGGGTCCCCCGCCGCTGCCCTGCCCGCCGGAGCCGCGGTCCTGGTCGTCCGCCTGTCGGCGCAGCTCGCTGGAGATCGAGCGCAGCATCTCGCTCGCGGCCCCGACCTGCTTGCCGGCGTCGTCGCGCCACTGGCGCAGGAGCTCCTGCCCGTCCTCGCCGCCCCAGTTGTCCCCGAGGACCGCGGCGCTCGCATTGCCGCGCACGAGGATCTCCCCGAGTCGATGGACCTGGGTGTCGAGGCCGCTCGCGACTTCTCGGACACGCGAGCTGTCCATGCCTTCACGGACGGTCATGGTTTCTCCCTGGGAGGTGGGCGGTGCGGCCCTCGCGGGCGGGTCAGCCCAAATCTAGGGCGGTGGGCGCCGCAGGGCGATGGGCAGCACTCCCCATCGGACCTGCCCTCACCCGCGCTCGGCCCACCACGCACGCAGCCGGTCTGCGGCGGCCTCCTCGCCGATCGGGCCCTCGTCGAGCCGGACCTGCAGGAGGTACCGGTAGGCCTCGCCGAGGACCGGGCCGGGGTCGATGTCGAGGATCTGCGCGATCTGGTGCCCGTCGAGCTCGGGGCGCACCCGGTCGAGCTCCTCCTGCTCCTGCAGCTCGACGATCCGCTCCTCGAGGTCGTCGTAGGCCCGGCGCAGGCGAGCCGCCTTGCGCTGGTTGCGGGTCGTGCAGTCGGCGCGGGTCAGCCGGTGGAGGCGCTCGAGCAGGGGGCCGGCGTCGGTGACGTAGCGACGCACGGCCGAGTCGGTCCACTGCCCGTCGCCATAGCCGTGAAATCGCAGGTGCAGCTCGACGAGGCGCGCGACCGACCTGGTCGTCTCCTTGTCGAAGCGCAGTGCCCGCATCCGCTTGGCGGTCATCTTGGCCCCGACGACGTCGTGGTGGTGGAAGGAGACACCGCCGCCCTCCTCGAAGCGCCGCGTGCGGGGCTTGCCGATGTCGTGCAGCAGGGCGGCAAGACGCAGGACGAGGTCGGGCCGCGGCACCGGGTGGTCGAGATCCGCGTCGGGGTCCGGCCCCGCCACGCCCTCCAGGTCGATCGCCTGCTGGAGCACGGTCAGGGAGTGCTCGTAGACGTCCTTGTGCCGGTGGTGCTCGTCGATCTCGAGCCGCAGTGCGGGCAGCTCCGGCAGGACGTGCTCGGCCAGGCCGGTGTCGACGAGGACCCGCAGCCCGGCGACCGGGTCGGCGGCCAGGAGCAGCTTGACCAGCTCGTCACGGATCCGCTCGGCCGAGACGATCTCGAGGGTCCCCGCGGCCGCGGTCATCGCCTCGAAGACCTCGGGCCCGGGGGTCACCCCGAGCTGGGCGACGAAGCGCGCCGCGCGCATCATCCGCAGCGGGTCGTCGCTGAAGGAGACCTCGGGGGCGGACGGGGTACGCAGCCGCCCCGCGGCGAGGTCGAGCATGCCGCCGTGCGGGTCGACGAGCTCCAGGTCGGGCAGTCGCAGGGCCATCGCGTTGACGGTGAAGTCGCGGCGGACGAGGTCGTCCTCGAGGTTGTCGCCGAAGGCGACGACGGGCTTGCGGGTCGTCCCGTCGTAGGCGTCCGCCCGGTAGGTCGTCACCTCGACGACGTCGGCGCCCTTGCGTGCACCGATCGTCCCGAAGTCGCGCCCCATGTCCCAGTGGGCGTCGCCCCAGTCGGCGAGGATCGCCTCGGTCTCGTCCGGCGACGCCGAGGTCGTGAAGTCGAGGTCGCCGCTGGTCCGCCCGAGGAAGGCGTCACGCACCGGGCCGCCGACGAGCGCGAGCTCGTGCCCACCCGCCGCGAAGCGCTCACCCAGGTCGGTGAGGAGCGGGACCGTCGGAGCCAGGTGGGCCACCGCGGCGCGCAGGATCTCCGGGGGCAGGGCGGGGTCGGACATGGGGCCCAAGGCTACGCGGTGCCCGGGCCCGCTCCCTTCGCCCCGCCCCCACCCCCCGTCCGCATTTCCCTAGGGAAATGCGGGGGGTCCGCATCTGCCTAGGGAAATGCGCGGGGGGATCCGTATTTCCCTAGGCAAATGCGTGGCGAGGGGGTGGGTCAGAGGACGGGCGCGTTGGGCAGGCAGCGGAGGGTCCCCGATCCGTTGGCCCTGAGCGCGCGCTTGGTGATGTCGATGACCCGGGGGCTGTGGGTTATCGACAGGTGGTCGCTGACGTCGATCGCGCAGCCGTCCTGGACGGTGATGTTGCGGACCGTGGCTCCCGGACCGGCAGTGAGGAAGGTGCTGCGGTAGGGGGTGACCACCTCGTCGTACTTCGTCCCGATGACGGTGTAGTCGACCCCGGGCACGGTGTCGCCGTCGGCGGTGAGTGCGGTGATGTACTCCGAGCCCTTGATCTGGTCGACGGCGGCCTGGCCCAGCCCGGCCCGGGTGAGGTCCGTCGCCCCCACGGCTTCGGCGATCGTCCCCAGACCCGACAGGGTCGTGCCGTGGTGGCTGCCGGCGAGGGTCACGACGTCGTCGACCCCACCGCCGCCGTGCTTCTTCAGCACGTCGGTGATGATCGTCCCGCCTTGCGACCAGCCGACCATGTCGACCTTGCTGGCCCCGGTGCGCGCACGCACGGTGTCGGCGAAGGCGGCGAGCTCGTCGCCGTTGTCCGACAGCCCCGTCGTGCCGTACACCCCGGGCAGCTGCGCCGCAGCATCCGTGCCGTCGGTGCCGTAGTTGAAGGAGTACACGCAGTAGCCGGCCCATCGCAGCTCGGGCGCCATCCGGGCGAAGGAGTTGTACTGGTTGGCGTAGGTGCCGTGGACGAGGACGACCGGGTGCTCACCCGCTCGCGGCACGCACCCCCAGTCGTTGACCCCTTGCGCCTGCGCGTCCGGGTAGACGAGCGAGTAGAGCAGGCTGCTGCTGAAGTTCAGCTGGTAGGGACCGACCTTGGGCGCGGCGTCGGCAGCCGCCGGTGCGGCGCTGGCCGGTGCGGCGGAGAGCGCACCGCAGGCCACTGCTGCAGCGGCGGCGGAGACGGCGAGTCGGCGAAGAGATGACCTCATGAGGGCTCCAGATGACGGCGTCGACGCTGACGCTGGCGGCACCGACGTCCTCGGCGGTGCCGTCCGAACCTAGCGGTAGGTAGGCCGCGCCCGCTCCCCGAGCCACCGGACCATGCTCCCCGGGGGAGCCACGGGCGCGGTGGCTACAGTGACCACATGAGTCACCCCGCTCCCACCTCCGGACCGCAGCGCCGTCTGCCTGCGGTCGAGGAGCGCAGCGCGGGGGGCGTCGTCGTCGACGTGCACGAAGGGGAGGCCCGCATCGCCGTCATCGCGCGGCGCAACCGGGCCGGTCGCTTGGAGTGGTGCCTGCCCAAGGGGCACATCGAGGGCGAGGAGACCCTCGTCGAGACCGCCGCGCGCGAGGTCGCGGAGGAGACCGGCATCGAGGCGCGGGTCCTCGTCGAGCTCGGCACCATCGACTACTGGTTCGCCACGCCCGACCGGCGGATCCACAAGTTCGTCCACCACTACCTGCTCGAGGCCATCGGCGGATACCTGACGATCGACAACGACCCCGACCACGAGGCCGTCGACGTCGCCTGGCTGCCGCTGCGGGACGCCCCCCGGCACCTGACCTTCCCCAACGAGCGACGCATCGCGAGGGAGGCGTGGCAGCGGCTCGCCGGCGACGGCTGAGCGCACGCATCGCGGGCCTGCTGCTCGCGGTGCTCGTCGTGCTCCCCGTCGCTGCCGCGCCCTCGACCGCTGCCCCCGAGGCGCCCGATGCCACGGGCACCCGGCTGACGATCACCTCCATGACCCCCGTCGCGGACGGTGACGGCCGCGCCACCGTCCGCGGCCGACTGACCAACACCGGCACCGAGACCCTCGAGAGCCCCTCGGTCCGGCTCGTCCCGCAGCAGGCCGGCAGCCGCCGCTCGGACATCGCCACCTGGACCGAGGGCACCCGCCCCGTCGAAGGGGCCTCCCTCGACGACGACTCGCTCGACGACCTCCCGGCGGGACGGTCGACCCCCTTCGTCCTGCGGGTCGACGCCGACGACCTGCTGCCCGACGCCTCCGCCGGCGCCGCCTGGGTGAGCATCCAGACGGAGACGACCGCGGTGCACACCTTCATCGGGGTCCACCGGACGAAGGAGTACGAGCCGCTCGGCCTCGTCTGGGGCATCCCGCTCGGCCTGCCCGCCGACCGTCGTCTCTTCGGCCACGGCGAAGGGAGGGCCAAGGCCTGGTCGGAGGCCGTCGGCCCCGACTCGCGGCTCGCCCGGCTCACCGACGAACCTCCGGCCCGTGACGAGGCCTGGCTGATCGACCCCACCCTGCTCGACGTGCCCGAGGAGGAGACCACGCGCACCGCCGAGCGGCGGGTGCGCGCCGAGCGTGCCACCGCCCTGCGCGACCGCATCGTCGGGTCGCGCACCCTCGTGCTCCCGGGCGCCGACGCGGACGTCGCCGCCGGGGCCCGCTCCGGGGCCGCGGCCCGCCTCGTCCGCCCCCGCGTCGCCGACGGGGCCGCGGTCGCCGAGGAGCTCGGCGCCCGCAGCGACGTCCTGTGGCCTGCCGACGGTCTGGCCACCGACGAGCGGGCGGAGGCACTCGACGACCTCCACGCCGACCCGACCTCGCTCCTCGTCCCCGGCAGCAGCCTCGAGTCCGACGGCTTCACCGCCACCGGCGGGGTCCGCACGACCGGGGGGACCCCGCTCGTCGTGCGCGACGGCCCGCTCTCCGAGCTCGTCGCCGGACTGACCGGCCCGGACGACGTCGTCCTCGCCCGGCAGCAGCTCGTCGCCGAGACCGCGTCGATCCTCACCGAACGATCGGGCACCCCCCGCACCGTGCTCGTCGTGCCCGACCGCGGCACCACCCCGGACCCCGATGCGTGGGAACAGCTGCGCGACGCCTCCGGGGACATCCCGTGGGTGACGAAGGGGGACCTCGCGAGCGTCCTGACCGCCGCCGAGGACGCCGATCCGGTCCGCACCCCCCGCACGCGCACCGAGATCCGCCGCGCCACCACGCCCGACACGCCTCGGGCCGCGCTGCTCAGCAAGAACCGCGCCCAGCAGATCTCCGACGACCAGGAGGCGATGGTCACCTTCGCGTCGGTCCGCTCCGACGGACGGGCCTGGCGACGCGAGCTCGTGCCGACCCTCCACCAGCTGACCTCCGCCCGGTGGCGCACCGCACCGAGCGACTACGCGGCGCTGCAGCAACAGGTCACCGACGAGGTCGCTCTCACCGCCGATGACGTCGTCGTCCGGTCCGGCGACGTCAACTTCTTCGCCGACACGGGTCGGCTGCAGATCACGATCGTCAACCGCACCGACGTCGAGCTGACCAACCTCGTCGTCCGCCTCTCCCCGGGCAACCCCTCCCTGCGCATCGACGACGACCCCGAGCCCGTGACGATCGGCCCCGGCGGCAGCCACACCGTGACCGTCCAGGCCAGCGCCCTCGCCGCCGGGCAGGTGCCCGTCCACGTCTCGGTCGCCACCCCCTCAGGGCACGAGGTCACCGCGCCCGCGACCCTGCGCGTCAAGGTGCGTCCGACCGGCGCATCCATCTACTGGGTCATCGGTGGCGCGGCCGCCCTCCTCCTGGCCGGCGGCACGTGGCGTACCGTGCGGGGCGGTCGTCGTCCGAGGACCGCGGACGAGCCCACCGAGGAGAGCTGAATGAGTCAGGCGCCCACCGGGCCCGACGACGTGGAGCCCACGACGACCCGTGAGCAGCCCTCGATCGTGCGCTCGAGCGCGATCATGGCCGCCGGCAGCCTGGCCTCCCGGGTGCTCGGCCTCGTGCGCAACACCCTGACCATCGCTGTCGTCGGCCTCAACCTCGTGCCGGCCGACGCCTGGAATGCCGCCAACACGCTGCCCAACATCTTCCACCTGCTCATCGCCGGCGGGGTGCTCAACGCCGTCATCGTCCCGCAGATCACCAAGGCCATGCGCCACGAGGACGGCGGCACCGTCTACATCAACCGACTGCTGACGATCGCCGTGACCACGCTCGCGGCCGTCACCCTCGCCCTCACCCTCGCCGCGCCCCTGCTCGTGCAGCTGGTCGTCTCCGGCAGCTGGGACGGACCCTCGCGGGGCCTGGCGACCGCCTTCGCCGTCATCTGCCTGCCGCAGGTCTTCTTCTACGGCGTCTACACCCTCTTCGGGCAGGTCCTCACCGCCCACAGCCGCTTCGGCATGTTCATGTGGGCGCCCGCTCTGGCCAATGTCGTCGCGATCGCCGGTCTCGCGTGGTTCCTGCTGACCGACGCCCCACTGCGAGCCCCGGTCGCCGACTGGAGCCCGACGATGATCGCCGTCCTCGCCGGCTCGGCCACCCTCTCGATCGCCCTGCAGGCGCTGGTGCTCGTCCCGTCGCTGCGGGCCACCGGCCTGCGCTACCGGCCGGTGTGGGGCCTGCGGGGCAGCGGCCTCGGGAGCGCCTCACGCATGGCGATGTGGGCCTTCGCCGCCGTCGCCGTCGGCCAGCTCGGCTACTTCGTCAACTCCCGCGTCCTGACCTCCGCGACCTACGAGGCCCAGCACCTCGGCGTCGAGGGCGCCGGCCTGACCGCCTACGCCAATGCCTACCTGCTCTTCATGCTCCCCCACGGGCTCATCACGGTCTCCCTCGTCACCGCCCTCTTCACCCGGCTCTCCCACGCCGCCCACGACCGCGACACCGCCGCCGTCACGGCCGACCTGCGACGCGGCATGACCCTGCCCGCCGTCGTGCTGATCCCGGCCACCGCGATCATGGTGCTGCTCGCCCCCTTCGTCCTCGCCGCGATCCTGCCCGGCACCCCCCGCGCCGCGACCGACGCCTCGGTGGGCGTCCTCGTGACGATGATGCTCGGGCTCGTGCCCTACGGCTGGTTTTTCCTCGTCCAACGGGCCTACTACGCCTACGAGGACGGTCGCACCCCCTTCGGCCTGCAGCTCGTGGTCACCCTCGTCGCGGTCTCCGTGACCCTCTTCGGCTCCACCCGTCCCCCCGAGGACGTCGCGACCTGGGTCGGCATCGGGCAGTCCGTCTCCAACCTCACCGCCGCCCTGATCGGCTTCTGGCTGCTGCGCCGCCGGCTCGGCCCCCTCCAGCTCGGCCGCGTCCTGCAGCAAAACATCCGCCTCGTCATCGCCACCGTCGCCGCCACCGCCTGCGGCGGGCTCGTCCTGCGCGGCCTCGACCTGGTCCTCGACACCGACACCTGGGCCGGGGCCGTCGTCGTCACCGCCCTCGTCGCCCTCGTCGTCCTCGCCCTGAGCCTCGCCCTCGCCGCCCGGATGCGGGTGCGCGAGGTCACCGAGACACTCGCCCCCCTCACCCGACGGCTGCGGCGCGGCTGACGCGCCCCCCGCGGCGGGCTCCCGACCTCGACCGGGTCGGGCACCTAGGATGGCGCGGCAGACATCCACCGACGAGAGGGACAACGTGCACGGGGTGAACCCGGGGACCGAGCTCGGTCGATACACGGTCGCATCCCGGATCGAGGAGATCGCGGGCGGCGAGCGCTGGACCGCGAGGGACACGACGCTCGACCGCGACGTGACGCTGCTCGTCATGCCCACCGACGGCGCGAGCACCCCCGCCGCCCTCGACGCGGCACGGCGGGCCGCCGGGGTCGAGGCCGCCCAGCTCGTCCGCATCCTCGACGTCGACACCGAGGGCGACCTGTCCTGGGTCGCCGAGGAGTCGCTCGCCGACGCCCTCACCTACGCCGAGGCCATCGGCACCGACGGACTGCCCGCCGAGGAGGTCCGCCGCATCACCGGCGAGATCGCCACCGGAGTCGAGGCCGCCCGGGCCCGCGGCCTGCACCACCTCGCCCTCACCCCGGACATCGTCCTGCTGACGCACGACGGGCGGGTCAAGGTGCGCGGCCTCGCCACCTCCGCCGCCCTCGGCGGCACCGAGACCGAGGGCGAGGAGGCCGATCGCGACGACGCCCGCGCCATCGTCGCCCTCGCCTACGCCGGCCTCACCGGCACCTGGCCGCTGCCCGGCTCGACCAGCCTGCCCGCCGCACCGACGAGCGACGGCGCGCCGACGCCCCCTTCGCACCTCGCGGTGGCCGTCCCAGGCGACCTCGACACCATCTGCCGCGAGACCCTCGGCGACGACACCGGCCCGGACTCGCCCGGCGACTACGCCGCCCAGATCGCGCCGTGGTCCCGCATCCCCCTCGCCGGCGCGGTGCGCACCGGGTCGGCCGACACCCAGGTCGTGCCGACGGTCACTGCGGCGGCGGAGACCCCCGCGACAGCCGTCACCGAGCTCGCCGAGGGCGCCGACCGCGACGAGGACGTCACCCAGGCCATCGACACGCGCGGCGACAGCCGCCACACAGTCGTCATCACCCCTGGTCGCGACCTCCCGGCCCACGACGACGGCGAGGCGGCCACCGAGCCCACCACCACGCGACACACCGGGTCCCGGACCGCTGACGGCCGGGAGAGCGAGGACGAGGGCGACGACCACCACGGCGAGCGCCGCGCCGCGGCCGCCGCCGCAGCAGCCGCGGCCGCGGCCGCTGTCGGCGCCGGGGGCAAGGTCATCGGCGACCGCCTCGGCAAGGCCGCACGCACCGCCGGCGACCGCTCCAAGGAGGCGATCCACGACGCCCGCCAGCGCCGTGAGGCCATCCGCAAGGACCAGCGCACCCGCAGCTCGCTCGGCGCCGCGCCCGTCACCGCCGAGCTCGAGGCCCCGGCCCCGCTGCTGCCCGCCTCGGCCGGTGCGCCGCCGAGCCGCAGCCAGTCCAACCTCGTGCTCGCCCTCATGGCGGGCCTCGTGCTCGTCGCGTGCGTCATCGGTGGCCTCGGCTCCTCGCGGATCGGCTCCGGCACCGATCTCGGCAAGATCCTCGGTGGCGACGAGACGACCGCCGTCCAGACCACCCAGTCCTCCGACTCCGGCAGTGAGGGCGACGGCAGCGGCGAACCCTTCGGCATCATCAACGCCGCGGGCTTCGACCCGCCCCCCGGCGACGGGGTGGAGCACAACGCCGAGGTGCAGCGCGTCTACGACGGCAGCCCGCAGACCGTGTGGACGACCGAGGGCTACAACAGCGAGACCTTCGGCGGCGTCAAGCAGGGCGTCGGCATCACCGTCGACCTCGGCCAGGCGCAGAAGATCAGCTCTGTCACCCTCGACCTGCCGACCAGCGCCCAGGCGACCGTCTACGCCGGCGACCAGGCGACCAACTCCGGCACCGAGATCGGCAAGACCGAGGGCCGCACCGGCCAGGTCGTCCTCGAGCCGCAGTCCGAGGTCACGGCGCAGTACGTGACCATCTGGTTCACCTCCCTCGCTCCCTCCGACGACGGCCGCTATCGCGCCAGCCTCGGCGAAGTCACCGTCCGCTGACACGATGACGACCACGCCCCTCGACGAGGTCGACGACCGGATCCTCCTGCGGCGCCACGTCGCCGGTGACCGAGAGGCCTTCGGCGAGGTCTACCGGCGCCACCGTGACCGCATGTGGGCCGTCGCGGTCGGCGTCTGCGGCGACCGCGAGCTGGCCGCCGAGGCCGTCCAGGAGGGCTTCGTGTCGGCCTTCCGTCGGGCCGACTCCTTCCGCGGTGACGCCCAGGTCACGACCTGGCTGCACCGCATCGTCGTCAACGCGAGCATCGACCAGATCCGCAAGACGCGGCCCACCGCCGAGCTGACCGACGAGGTCGTCTCGCGCGCACCGGCAGCACCCGACTCCGCAAGCCGGGTCGACACCCGGCTCGCCGTGCACGAGGCGCTGCACAGCCTGCCCGAGGGACAGCGCCTGGCCCTCGTCCTCGTCGACATGCACGGCCTGCCCGTCGCCGAGGCCGCGCAGGTGCTCGACGTCGCGGTGGGCACCGTCAAGTCCCGCTGCGCCCGGGGCCGTGAGGCCCTCGCCGCCGCGCTGGTCGCCGCAGGTTTCACCGACGAGGGAACCTCCGGCGCAGCCGACACGTCAGACACACCAGGCCACACGGACTCGAAGGGAGGTGGCCATGACTGAGGACCAGGACCCCACGGGCATGCGTCACCTGCTGGCCAGCCTCAAGGAGAGTGGACCGATGCCCGCCGACCTCAACAAGCGCATCACCGAGAGCCTCGCGGACGAAGAAGCCGCCCGCCAAGCTCCGTCAGACACCGCCGACGTCGACGGTGACGGTGGGGCGTCGGACACCGACGACACCCCCTTCTGGCGGACGATGGGCGACGCCGGCCCGCGGGGCACCCGGCGGCCCAAGGCGCCGTGGATCCTCGGAGCGGCCGCCGCGATCGTCGTCGCGCTCGGGGTCGGCGGTCTGATGATCAACCGGCTCGACGGCGGCGGGGACACCGCATCCGACGCCGCGCCCACGCAGAGCGCGAAGCAGTCCGCCGGGAGCAGCGAGGCGGCCGGAGACGCGGCCTCGCCCGACGACGAGGTCCCGGCCTTCGTCATCACCGCGAGCGGCCAGGACTACAGCGAGGCGACCGTATCGGACGGCGCATCGCAGCTGCTCGACAACCCCACCGAGTTCCCCGAAAACACCAACGACCGGGCTCTGGGCACGCTGACGACGGCAGCCGGTGCCAGCGACTGCCTCGCCCGACTCGGCGCACCCCAGATGCAGGCCGTCGTCGTCGACGTCGCGAAGTTCGACGGGGAGGACGGTCTGCTCATCGTCGCCCAGAGCCTCCCCGACGGCCCCGCCAAGGCCTGGGCCATCACCTCTGGGTGCGAGCCGATCTGGCCGGACGCCGTCGACCTCACCGAGCAGTGACCTGAGCGGGGGTGCGCCCCGCCCCGGGGAACAGACGGATCTACGATGGCGTTGACCTCTCAGACCGTGCGCGCCCTGTGGCGCCCTCCCCGATCCAAGGACTCTCCTCGTGGCCGACGCCAGCTCCGACATCCGCAATGTCATCATCATCGGCTCCGGCCCGGCGGGCTACACCGCCGCCGTGTACGCCGCCCGGGCCAACCTCCAGCCCCTGATGTTCGAGGGCTCGGTCACCGCCGGCGGAGCACTCATGAACACGACCGATGTCGAAAACTTCCCCGGCTTCACCGACGGCATCATGGGTCCTGACCTCATGCTCGGCATGCGCGCACAGGCCGAGCGCTTCGGCACCGAGATCGTCACCGACGACGTGACCGCCGTCCAGCTCGACGGCCCGGTCAAGGTCGTCACGGACGGCGAAGGGGGCACCCACCGGGCCCACGCCGTCATCCTCGCCATGGGCTCGGCCTACCGCGAGCTCGGGCTGCCCGACGAGAAGCGTCTGTCGGGCCACGGCGTCAGCTGGTGCGCCACCTGCGACGGTTTCTTCTTCCGCGACCAGGACATCGTCGTCGTCGGCGGGGGCGACTCCGCCGTCGAGGAGGCCACCTTCCTCACGAAGTTCGCCCGCTCGGTGACGATCGTCCACCGGCGCGACGAGCTGCGCGCCAGCAAGATCATGGCCGAGCGCGCCCACGGCAACGACAAGATCCGGTTCGCGTGGAACAGCGAGGTCGCGGCGATCCACGGCGACGACAAGGTCACGGGGCTCACCCTTCGCGACACCGTCACCGGCGAGACGCGCGAGATCGAGGCCACCGGCCTCTTCGTCGCGATCGGTCACGACCCGCGCAACGAGCTGCTCAAGGCCACCACCGACGCGACGACCGTCGCACTGGACGAGGAGGGCTACGTCCTCGTCGACGGACGCTCCTCGCGCACCAACGTCGACGGCGTCTTCGCGGCCGGCGACCTCGTCGACCACACCTACCGTCAGGCCATCACGGCGGCCGGCTCCGGCTGCGCCGCGGCCCTCGACGCCGAGCGCTGGCTCGCCGCCCGCGAGGAGGCCGGCCTGCCCGCCGAGGACCAGGCCCTCACCGCGCAGGACAACCCCGTCGCCGGCACCGTCGGCGCCCGCTGACCCACCGATCCACCACCGACCCGTCACCGAGAGACAAGGACCCGACATGGCGACCACGCCGACCACCGATGCCACCTTCGAGCAGGACGTCCTCAAGAGCGACATCCCCGTCCTCGTCGACTTCTGGGCGACCTGGTGCGGCCCGTGCCGCGCCGTGGCCCCGGTCCTCGAGGAGCTGTCCGGCCAGTACGACGGCAAGCTGAAGATCGTCAAGCTCGACACCGACGCCAACCCGCAGACGACCGCGAAGTACGGCATCACCTCGATCCCGTCCATGTACGTCTTCCAGGGCGGCGAGGTCGTCAAGACGATCGTCGGTGCCGTCCCGAAGCCCAAGCTCGTCAAGGAGCTCGACCCCTTCGTCTCCTGAGTCTGACGAATTTGGTTGTGGCACATCGGCATTGATCCGAGCGTCACACACACGAGAGGCCCCGCGGCGCTGCCGCGGGGCCTCTCGTCGTCAGAGGCGTCAGTCGATGTCGGCCTCGACGCCCATCTGCCCGAGGACGCGCTCGAGGTCCTCCATCGACGCGAACTCGATCGTCATCCGTCCCTTGCGCTGACCGAGGTTGATCTTCACCCGGGTGTCGAGCCGATCGCTGAGACGGCCGGCGAGATCGTCGAGCTGCGGGCTGTACCGGCCCGCCCGGGGGGCGGATCGGCGCGGCTTCTCCGGGTCCATGCCGAGGGCCACGATCTCCTCGACGGTGCGGACCGACAGCCCCTCGGCGACGATGCGCTGGGCGAGTCGCTCCATCTGCTCACCGTCGTCGAGCGTCAGCAGGGCCCGGGCGTGGCCTGCGCTGAGGACCCCGGCAGCGACCCGACGAGCCACGAGTGGGGGCAGCCGCAGAAGACGCAGGGTGTTGGAGATCTGCGGGCGGGAGCGCCCGATCCGCCCGGCGAGCTCCTCCTGTGTGCATCCGAAGTCGTCGAGCAGCTGCTGGTAGGCCGCCGCCTCCTCGAGGACGTTGAGGTTGCTCCGATGGAGGTTTTCGAGCAGTGCGTCCCGCAGGAGGGCGTCGTCCTCCGTGGCCTTGATGATGGCCGGGACCGTCTCCTTGCCGGCCGCGATGCTGGCCCGCCACCGGCGCTCGCCCATGATGAGCTCGTACTCGACGCCGTCCTCGGCGGTGACGCGCCGGACCACGATGGGCTGAAGGACACCGATCTCACGGATCGAGTGGACCAGCTCGGACATGTCGTCCTCGTCGAAGACGGTGCGGGGCTGCTTGGGGTTGGGGCGGATGGCCGCCACGGGAACCTCGGCATAAGTCGCTCCGGGCACCGGTGCGAGGCCGTCTGGAGCCGTCTGCTCCGCGGGCGCTTCCTGCTCCTGCGAAATACCGCTTGTCGGGGCATCCGGGACGACGGTCTTCGACGAGTCGGCACCCTCATCCGACGCGGAGTGCTGCTCCGCCACCATGCCGGCGACCGTGTTGGGGACCGTCGGGGTCCGCTCCTGGTCTCGGAAGAAGACGTCCACGGGGCGCTCGGTGCCCCGTCCTGCCGTCCCGGCGTCAGGGATCAGGGCTCCCAGGCCCCGCCCGAGACCGCGTCGCTTCTCGCTCATGCTTCTTCCTTCATCTCGGCGCCACGGTGGGCGATCTCGGCGGCGGCTGCCCGGTACGAACGGGCCCCCGTGCTCTGCGGGTCGTAGGTGATGACGGTCTGGCCATGGCTCGGAGCCTCGGACACGCGGACCGATCGCGGGACGGTGGCCTCGAGCACCTGACTGGCGAAGTGCTCCCGCACCTCGTCGGCCACCTGCGCCGACAGCCGGGTGCGGGCGTCGTACATCGTCAGCAGGATCGTCGACACGTGGAGGTCCTGGTTGAGATGCGTCTTGATGAGCTGGATGTTGTTGAGGAGCTGGCTCAGCCCCTCGAGGGCGTAGTACTCGCACTGGATCGGGATGAGGACCTCGTCGGCGGCGACGAAGGCGTTGACCGTCAACAGACCTAGGCTCGGGGGGCAGTCGATGATGACGTAGTCGATCCGGGCCACACCGGCCTCGGCACGCTCCACCATCCACCGGTCGATCGCCTTGCTCATGCGGCTCTCCCGGGCAACGAGGGAGACCAGCTCGATCTCCGCTCCCGCCAGGTCGATCGTCGCGGGCACGCACCACAGGTTGTCCACATCCGGACACGCCTGGATGACGTCAGAGATCGCGGTGCCGTCGACGAGGACGTCGTAGACGCTGGGGACCTCGGAGTGGTGGTCAATGTTGAGCGCCGTGCTCGCATTGCCCTGCGGGTCGGTGTCGATGAGGAGGACGTGGAGCCCGGCCTCGGCGAGCGCGGCAGCGATGTTGACCGCCGTCGTCGTCTTGCCTACACCACCCTTCTGGTTCGACACCGTCATGATCCGCGGCCTCGGCGGGCGAGGGAGCGTTGGCGGCTCGTCCGCGGCGGGGCGGGCGGCGCCCTGCGTCTCGTCGATCTCCGGCACGGCTACCTCGTGGGTCGGGGCGGGTTCCGCCAGGGACACGGGGTCGGTCACGTCGTCCACAGGTGCCGCGTCGAGGGGTGGTGCAGCCGCACCCACCACCTCGTCGGCGATCCAGCCGACAGGTGCCGTAGCCGCCGGTGTCTCCAGACCCGGCCATCCGATCCCCGGGGCAACGGTTCGTGCTGGTGTCACCGAGACATTCCTCCTGTGGGCATGCGAGCCCCGCCATCCAACCCCAGCGGGGGCCGACACGCCAAACGCGCGTGGTCGTTGTGGATGACAGGCTCGTCATGCACAGGGATGTCCACATGTCGTGCACAGCCGTCTGGGGATGGCGCCGTGTTTCACGTGAAACGCGAGAGGTCGACGGTGGCGCCATGGAGCCTGCTGCTTCGGAGTGCAGCTGGGGCCGCTGATCCTCCGGACCCGGGCGTGACACGACCGCGGCCCGTTTCACGTGTTTCACGTGAAACGGGCCGCAAATGAGTCCGGTGCGAGCTAGCCGCCCCGCACCGAGCAGTCCACGGTGAGTGTCGGCTCGTCCAGGATGTCCGCACCGTGCGGCGTGACCTCGCTTGCTGTCACTCCCAGTCGCCGTAGCACCTTCGCCGCCTTAGCGATCTCATCCGCTGCCGATCGCCCCTTCATGGCAATCATCTGACCACCGGGGTCGACGAGAGGGACACACCACCGGGCGAGCTTGTCGAGACGGGCCACAGCCCGCGCCGTGACGAAGGGAGCCGACAGCTGGCCGTGGAACTCCTCGGCGCGACCACGGTGGACGGTCACGTTCTCGAGGTCGAGCTCGCGGGTCGTGTGCTCGAGCCATTCCGTCCGTCGGAGCATCGGCTCGACGAGATGGACATCGAGGTCGGGTCGAGCGATCGCCACAGCGAGACCGGGCAGACCTGCGCCCGACCCCACGTCGATGACACGGGCGTCTCGACTGAACGCGTCCTCGATGACGGCACAGTTGAGGACGTGGCGCTCCCACAGGATGGGCACCTCGCGCGGACCGATGAGTCCGTGGCTCACACCCGTGTCCGCGAGGATGGCGACAAAGGCCTCGGCGCGCGGACGGCGCTCACCGAAGAGTCGGTGAGCGCCGTCCGGGGCCGGGGGGATCTCAGCGGTCATGACCGGGCCGTTTCACGTGAAACGTCACGCATCGGCGGAGTCGGCGGCGGCCGAGTCCGAGGTCGATGCGTCGGTCGACTGGTCGCCGGCAGCCGCCTCAGCGGGGTGCACGACAACGTAGCGCCGGGGCTCCGTACCCGAGGAGTCCGAGACGAGGCCCGCAGCCAGCACCTCGTCGTGGACGACCTTGCGCTCGAAGGCGCTCATCGGATCCAGGTCCACCGACTCGCCGGAAGACTTCACGGTGTCGATCGCCTGCTGCGCCAGCTCGACGAGCTCGGCACGACGAGCGGCGCGGTGGCCCGCGACGTCGAGCATGAGGCGGCTGCGGTCGCCGGTCGCCGACTGCACGGCGAGGCGGGTCAGCTCCTGCAACGCCTCGAGCACCTTGCCGTCCTGGCCGACGAGCCGCCGTGGGACCCGACCTTCGTCCGAATCGACGACCGCCACGGCCGCGCGGTCTCCGTCGATGTCGAGGTCGATGTCGCCGTCCAGGTCGGCGATGTCGAGGAGCGTCTCAAGGAAGTCAGCCGCGACCTCCCCCTCCCGCTCCAGCAGCTCACGACGCGAACGCTTCGGCGCCGCCGTCTCGGGGGTGGGGGTCTCCGTGGTCTCCGGCTCGGCCGCGACCTCGGTTATGGGGGTCTCACTCATGGTGCTTCTCCTGCGTGTGGCGGGCGGTCGTCCAACGAGGGACGACCGAGGTCAGTTGTCAGTCTTGGGCTTCTGCTCGCTCACGGCAGAGCCACCCGACTTCGGCGGCGGGCCGCCCTTCTTCTTGGCCCGCCTCTTGGAGGTGGGCTGCTGGCGCTGACCAGAGATCACGCCCTTCGCCGTCAGCTCCTCGGCCATCTCGGCGTCGTGAGCCCGCTCGCGCGCCTCCTCGGGGGTGTCGAGCGGCTTGCCCGCCTTGCGGCGACGATCCTGCATCGCCTTCTCCGCGGCGGAGCCGGGCGCCGGCATGCGACGGATGACGTAGAACTGCTGGCACATCGTCCACAGGTTGGTCGTGAACCAGTAGATGAGGACACCGATCGGGAAGTAGACGCCGGAGACGGCGAAGATGATCGGGAAGAGGTACAGCATGATCTTCTGCTGCTGCGCGAACTGACCCTCGAGCGCGGCAGCCGGCATGTTCTTGCGCATCAGCTGGTACTGCGTCGTGAAGGTCGTCAGCGACATGAGGATGATGAGCGTGATCGTCACGATCTTGACGCTCAGGCCCCCGTCCGTGCCCAGGAACTGGGCCGACAGCTGGGCTCCGAAGATCGTGGACGACTCGGCCTGGGCCGCGACCGCCTGGGTGATCGGGCCGATGCCGCTCTTGGTACCGGCACCGATCTCGTCGAGGCTGTTGAGCACCCGGAAGAGGCCGAAGAAGAAGGGCATCTGCGCGAAGATCGGCAGGCAGGACGCGAAGGGGTTGGTCCCGCTGTCCTTGTAGAGCGCCATCGTCTCTTCCGTCATCTTCTGACGGGAGTCCGGGTCGTTCTTGCCCTTGTACTTCGCCTGGATCTTCGCCATCTCGGGCTGGATGAGCTGCATCTTGCGCGAGGCGTGGATCTGCTTGACGAAGAGCGGGATGAGCGCCGCCCGCATGACGACGACGAGGCCGACGATGGACAGCGTCCAGGTCCACCCGCTCGCCTCCGGCAGGCCGATCGCGGTGAGTGCGCCGTGCCACAGATGCATGATCCAGGCGACGAGCCACTCGAAGGGGTACATGATGTCGCTGAAGCTCACGTGGTGAACGTCCTTCGGTCGGTGACGCCGGTGTCGACGTCGTCGTCGTCGCGCTCGACATCGGCGAAGCGCGGACGCGCCAGGTCAGGCGAGCCGCGCTGCGCCCAGGTGTCGGGCACGTGGTCGATGCCCCCGGCGGACCAGGGGTTGCACCGCACGATGCGGTGCACGGTCAGGTAGCTGCCCCGCACGAGGCCGAACCTGCGCAGGGCGGTCAGACCGTAGGCCGAGCAGCTCGGGAAATAGCGGCAGCTCTGGGGCAGCAGTGGCGAGACGAGCAGCTGGTAGCCGCGCACGAGGCCGATGAGTGGCAGCGCGAGCACCTTCATGCCCGGTCCCCGTCGAGGAGGTGACGCAGGCAGTGTCGAAGGGCGTCACCCAGCTCGTGCGAGTCAGCGGCGGCTGCAGCCGGGTTGGCCCGGATGACCACGTCGGCTCCGGCCGGCAGGCCGCCGATCAGCTCGGCGGCCTGGGCCCGCAGACGGCGCTTCACCCGGGTCCGGGTCACGGCATTGCCCACCGCTTTGGACACGACGAGACCGACGCGCGGGGAGTCATCTCCTCGGGCGTCGGTCTGGGTCGAGTCCGCCACACGGGCATGGACCACGAGCAGCCTGGAACCGTGGCGCTTGGCGCCGCGTCCCCGGATGGTTGCCGCGAAGTCCGCGCGGTCCGTCAGGCGGTGCCGCGCGGGCAGCACCAGCGGCTCGTCAGGCGGAGAGCTTGGAGCGGCCCTTGGCGCGGCGGTTGGACAGGATGGCCCGGCCGGCGCGGGTCCGCATGCGCAGACGGAAGCCGTGCGTCTTGGCGCGGCGACGGTTGTTGGGCTGGAAGGTGCGCTTGCTCATGGCAGTCTCCGATGGGTCGGTGGGCCGGTGGGCCCGGTGCTGAAGTCCTCTACGCCCTTCGGCCGCGATCGGAAGCCCACCTCGCTCACCGGGGGTCCAGCGGGATGATGGGCATGCGAAAGCGGCCGACAGGCCGACGACCACGGTACGGGACGCCGCCACAGAGGGTCAAACCCACGACGATCGGCCGGTGTCGGTGGGCCAACCGCATGACGATGCCAGCGTCGGCGGGCCCGGACGAGGCGACACGCCGATGACGGCACGATTGCCGGTCCGATCGGCTTGCCCCGGCCCGCTCGGGTTGTTAGCGTCAGCGCACCTGCCCCACATGTATACCCACAGTCTGTGGACAACGATGTGGATGATCCGCCGTCACCGGGGCAGGATGAGAGCTGACAGGGAATCGATCGGCCAGCGAGCCGCAGGAATTTGAGGTGTGCGCCCGTGGCCGACGAGGTCGACTTCGGTGAGGTGTGGCGCACCACCCTCGAGTCCCTGGACGCCGACGGTGTCCCCGTCACGCGTCGCGCCTTCCTCAGCATGGCCCGCCTCGTCGGACTCCTCGACGACACCGCCCTGATCGCCGTCCCCGACGACTTCTCGAAGAACTTCGTCGAGCAGCGCCTGCGCCGCCACGTCACCCAGGCCCTCTCCGACCAACTCGGGCGTCAGATCCGCCTCGCGGTGACCGTCGACCCCGACCTCGCCGACGGTGAGCCGCTCCCGCCGACCCAGGGTCTCGACCCGGAGCCGGCTGCTCCCGCGGAGACGACCGCCCCCCGACCCCAGGGCCTGTCGTCGACCCTGCCCGTCGAGGACCGCGACGACGGCCTCGTCGACGAGGACCCCGAGCCGGCACCCGTGCGACCGCGTCGCGGGCGGCCCGAGCCCGAGCAGGTCGAGCTGACCCGGCTCAACCCGAAGTACATCTTCGACACCTTCGTCATCGGCGCGAGCAACCGCTTCGCCCACGCCGCAGCGGTCGCGGTCGCCGAGGCCCCGGCCAAGGCGTACAACCCGCTCTTCATCTACGGCGAGTCCGGCCTGGGCAAGACCCACCTGCTCCACGCGATCGGGCACTACGCCCGCAGCCTCTACCCCCACGTCAAGGTGCGGTACGTGAACTCCGAGGAGTTCACCAACGACTTCATCAACAGCATCCGCGACGACAAGGCGGCCAACTTCCAGCGTCGCTACCGCGATGTCGACGTCCTGCTCATCGACGACATCCAGTTCCTGCAGGGCAAGATGCAGACGCAGGAGGAGTTCTTCCACACCTTCAACACGCTGCACAACGCCAACAAGCAGGTCGTCATCACCTCCGACGTCGCTCCGAAACTCCTCTCGGGCTTCGAGGAGCGGATGCGCAGCCGCTTCGAGTGGGGCCTGCTCACCGACGTGCAGCCGCCTGACCTCGAGACCCGCATCGCGATCCTGCGCAAGAAGGCCATCCAGGAAAAGCTCTCCGTCCCGGCGGACGTCCTGGAGTTCATCGCCAGTCGGATCAGCACCAACATCCGCGAGCTCGAGGGTGCGCTCATCCGCGTCACCGCCTTTGCCAGCCTCAACCGTCAGCCGGTCGACATCGGGCTCGCCCAGATCGTCCTCAAGGACCTCATCCCCAACGAGCAGTCGAGCGAGATCTCGAGCGCGACGATCATGGCGCAGACGGCCGACTACTTCGGGCTGAGCATCGAGGACCTGCAGAGCGCCTCACGCACCCGGTTGCTCGTCACCGCGCGCCAGATCGCCATGTACCTGTGCCGCGAGCTCACCGACATGTCTCTGCCCAACATCGGCAAGCAGTTCGGCGGCCGCGACCACACGACGGTCATGCACGCCGAGCGCAAGATCCGTGAGCTCATGGGCGAGCGGCGGGCGATCTACAACCAGGTCACCGAGCTGACGAACCGGATCAAGCAGCAGGCCGGCTGACGATCGATCACTATCGGTCGATCTATCCCCCAGCAGATATTCACGGATACACGCGCATCGCTCGTTGTCCACAGGCTTCTCCCCAGCTGTGTGCCACCCGAGATCCGGGCGTGATCTCGCGGGACCCCCTCCCTTCGTCCACATGTCCCCAAGGTGTGGACAACCTTGTGCATACCCGGAAGCACCTGAAAAGTCGGGGTACGGCGAGCCTCGTCCACACCACGTCCCCCGCTCGTCCACACCCTGGCCCGGCGCGCGCGGTGCCGAGGGGCTGGCCACTACCTTCGGACGCCTGGAGGTGGCCCCAGACCACCGGATCTACCCACAACCGGGTGAGGACGACGCTGTGCACGACGTGTGCACGACGAGGGCCCACTGGTGACGACGCATCTCCACCCACAGCACCCCTCTGTCGTGCACGTCGTCATCCACGGCGTTGTCCACAGCTGTGTACCGCCAGATCTCGGGCCAGAACCCACTTGTCCACGAGATCCACACCGCCCATGACAACGATGAGTCCTCTCTCCATCCGATCCCTCCCCCACGCATGACGGTGGCCCGATCTGTGGACCACGCCCGGACGACGAATGACAAGGCGACCCGCAGTCGCCGACCGGGCGCTCGACCGCGTAATGTCTGGAGCCCATGCGTGTGCGCACGTCCGACGTGTCATTCGCCATGGGCACCACCGAAGAACGTGTCATCCATCCAGCTCCCTCACGGGCGCGCCGAAGGGTAGGTCTGTCGTGAAGTTCCGCGTCGAGCGCGATGTGCTGGCCGAGGCGGTCACCTGGGTGGCCCGCGGTCTGCCGAACCGACCTCCGGTCCCCGTCCTCGCAGGTGTCCTCATCGAGGCCAGCGACGAGGGCACGATCACGCTCTCGACCTTCGACTACGAGGTCTCGGCGCGGATCACCGTCGCCGCCGAGGTCTCCGAGCCCGGGACCGTGCTCGTCCTCGGCCGCCTGCTCGCCGACATCTCCCGCAACCTGCCGGGCAAGCCGGTCGACGTCACCACGGACGGCGCCAAGGTCCAGGTGACCTGCGGCAGCTCGCGCTTCGCCCTCCTCCAGATGCCGGCCGACGAGTACCCGACCCTGCCGACGAGCCCCGAGGCCAGCGGCAGCATCGACGGCACTGCCTTCACCCAGGCCGTCCAGCAGGTGCAGATCGCGGCCGACCGCGGCGACACCCTGCCGATCCTCACCGGCGTGCGCGTCGAGATCGAGGGCGAGAAGGTCACCCTGCTCGCCACCGACCGCTACCGCCTCGCGATGCGCGAGCTCACCTGGAAACCCAATGCCTCCGATGCCAGCCACATCGCGCTCATCCCGGCCCGGACCCTGTCCGACACAGCCAAGGCCCTCGGTGCCGCCGGCTCCATCGAAGTCTCCCTCGGTGCCGCGGCGGGCGGCTCCGGTCTCGTCGGCTTCGAGGCCGGCCAGCGGCACACGACGAGTCGTCTGCTCGACGGCGAGTACCCCAAGGTCGCCAAAATCTTCCCGAGCTCGAGCGAGACCGAGGCGGTCGTCGACACCGAGCTGCTCACCGAGGCCGTCAAGCGCGTCGCTCTCGTCACCGAGCGCAACACCCCGGTGCGGCTGAAGTTCACCGACGGCCAGGTGACGATCGAGGCCGGCACCGGCGACGACGCCCAGGCCTCGGAGGCCGTCGAGGCCGCCGTCGACGGGCCCGACATCGAGGTCGCCTTCAACCCCGGCTACCTCCTCGATGGGCTCGGCGTGCTCGGCACCAACTTCACCCGGCTCTCCTTCACCGCTCCCCTCAAGCCGGCGATGATCACCGGCCAGGAGAGCCAGGACGGCGAGATGGACACCTCCTACCGCTACGTCCTGCAGCCGGTGCGTCTCGCCGGCTGACCTCCCTTCGTCCTGCACCCCAGGGCGACCCCCGACAGGAAGGCACTCGTCATGCAGCTCGGTCTCATCGGTCTGGGCAAGATGGGCGGCAACATGCGCGAGCGTGTGCGCCGTGCCGGTCACGAGGTCGTCGGTTACGACACCAACCCCGAGGTCTCCGACGTCGAGTCCGTGCAGGCCATGGTCGAGGCGCTGCAGACCCCGCGCGTCGTCTGGGTCATGGTGCCGGCGGGCGAGGTGACCCGGGCGGTCATCGCCGACCTCGCTGAGCGTCTCGAGCCCGGTGACCTCGTCATCGATGGTGGCAACTCCCGATTCAGCGACGACGGCCCCAATGCCGAGCTGCTCGGCACGAAGGGGGTCGGGTACCTCGACTGCGGCGTCTCCGGCGGCATCTGGGGCCTGGACAACGGCTACGGCCTCATGGTCGGTGGCGACGCCGCGCACGTCGAGCAGGCGATGCCGATCTTCGATGCGCTGCGTCCCGAGGGGCCGCGCGACGAGGGCTTCGTCCACGCGGGCGCCGTGGGTGCCGGTCACTACGTGAAGATGGTGCACAACGGCATCGAGTACGGCCTGATGCACGCCTACGCCGAGGGCTACGAGCTGCTCGAGAAGAAGGACATCGTCACCGACGTCCCCGGCGCCTTCAAGGCGTGGAGCCGCGGCACCGTCGTGCGCTCCTGGCTGCTCGACCTCATGGTCAAGGCCCTCGAGGAAAATCCCGATCTCGACGACGTCAGCGACTACACCGCCGACTCGGGAGAGGGCCGCTGGACCGTCGAGGAGGGCATCGCCAACTCCGTGCCGATGCCGGTCATCTCAGCCTCGCTCTTCGCGCGCTTCGCCTCCCGTCAGCAGGTGAGCCCCGCGATGCAGGCGGTCGCCGCGCTGCGTGGCCAGTTCGGCGGCCACCAGGTGATGACCGTCGCCGAGGGCGAGGACCTGCGTGCCGAGGCGGCGAAGGGCGTGGCCTCGCCCGCCGCGAGCCGGGCCCAGGAGGACAAGAAGATCGACAAGCCGGCGGCCCCCGCCGAGGCCGCGCAGGGGGATGCCGCCGACGCGGGTCCCACGTCGGGCACGCAGAGCACGGGTGGGTCGCCGGGACCGACGAGCGGGTCCGGGTCGACCGAGTGACGTGCACGTCCGTCACCTGAGCATCGGGGACTTCCGCAGCTATCCGAGCGCCGAGCTGGCACTCGAGCCGGGTGTCAGCACTCTCGTCGGGCTCAACGGCCAGGGCAAGACCAACCTCGTCGAGGCCATCGGCTACGTCGCCTCCCTCTCCAGTCACCGGGTCGCGACCGACCAGCCGCTCGTGCGCTTCGGCGCGGACCGGGCGATCGTGCGGTGCGCTGTCGTCCGCGACGGTCGCGAGAGCCTCGTCGAGCTCGAGATCACCCCGGGCAAGGCCAACCGGGCCAAGCTCAACCGCTCGCCGCTGCCGCGGACCCGCGACGTGCTCGGCACGCTGCGCACGGTGCTCTTCGCGCCGGAGGACCTGGCGCTCGTCAAGGGCGACCCGGGTGAGCGGCGGCGCTTCCTCGACGACCTCCTCGTGCAGCGTCAGCCCCGCTGGGCCGGGGTGCGCTCCGACTACGACAAGATCCTCAAGCAGCGCGGTGCCCTGCTGAAGTCGGCAGCCTCGCTCCTCGGTGGCCGCCCGGGGCGGGGGCGACGCAGCGCCTCGGTACCGGAGGGCGTCGACCCGCGGGAGGCCGCCGAGGAGGCGGTGCGCACCCTCGACATCTGGGACGACCACTTGGCGACGGTCGGCAGCCAGCTGCTCTACGCGCGACTGCGGCTGCTGCGTGACCTCGTGCCGCACCTGCAGGAGGCCTACCGCGAGGTGAGCGCCAACCAGTCGGAGGCGACTGCCGTCTACCGCAGCTCGCTGCACGATGCGGCGGCCGAGGCGATCGCCGGCGGCGCGGTGCCCGAGCCGGACGAGCTGCGCACCATGCTCCTGGAGACGCTGGCGGAGCGGCGCAGCCAGGAGATCGAGCGGGGGGTCAACCTCGTCGGCCCCCACCGTGACGACCTCGTGCTCGGGTTGGGCGAGATGCCGGCGAAGGGGTACGCGAGCCACGGTGAGTCGTGGTCTTTCGCCCTCGGTCTGCGGCTGGCGGCCTACCACCTGCTGCGGCACGACCTGGGCGACGACCCGGTGCTCGTGCTCGACGACGTCTTCGCCGAGCTGGACTCCGGGCGGCGCGAGCGGCTGGCCGCGATGATCGCCGACTGCGAGCAGGTGCTCATCACCGCTGCCGTGCCCGAGGACGTGCCCGAGGGGCTGGCCGGCCGCACCTACGCGGTGAGTCTCGGCGAGGTGTCCGCCCCATGAGCGAAGGGGAGGTCCCGCCCCCTTCGTCGGAGGGCGGGGTGGAGGGGCCGCAGGAGCAGGACGCCGCCGCAGCGGCACTGGCCCGGGCCCGCGCCGTGGCGGCGGGCAAGGGGCTGCGCCCGGGGATGAAGCCGCGCCGCAAGCGGAAGTGGCAGCCGCAGGGGGTGCTGTCCTTCGGCGGCCGCGACCCGCAGACCATCGGTGACCAGGTCGAGCGACTCGTCGGCGACCGCGGTTGGCAGGTCGACGTCGCCGCCGGGTCGGTCATGGGCAGGTGGTCGGAGATCGTCGGTCGTGAGGTGGCCGAGCACTGCGAGCCGGTGACCTTCGAGGCCGGGGTGCTGTCGGTGCGTGCCGACTCGACGGCCTGGGCGACCCAGATCCGGCTGCTGTCGAGCACCCTGCTCGGGCGGATCACCGACTCCGTGGGGCCGGACGTCGTCCACGAGATCCGGGTGCACGGGCCGAGCGCCCCGTCGTGGTCGCGTGGTCCGCGGCGCACGAGCGACGGTCGGGGCCCTCGGGACACGTACGGGTAGAGCACACTGGGCACGTGGGGATCCTGCAGACCGATGCCATCGTCCTGTACCAGGTGCGGTCCTTCCTGAGCAACGACTTCGCGATCCACGACCTCACCGGGCAGCCGGTCGGGCGGATCGTCACAGAGGGTGGTGCGGGCTCGCGGCTGCTCATGGGCAACCGGCAGCTGGCGATCGTCGACAGCGACGGGACCCTCCTCATGCGGCTCGTCGACCCGCCCAACCTCGGTCTCGACCGCTTCGAGGTGCTCGACGGGCACGGCAACCTCGTCGCGCGCATCGTCAAGGAGTTCACCCTCTTCAAGAAGGCGCTGCGCATCGAGCTGACGACCGGCCCGCAGCTGCGCCTGGACGGTTCCCTCTTCGACCACGAGTTCAGCGTGACCGGGCCGGGTGGGGTGGCCGCGACGGTGAGCAGGCACTGGCCGGGCGTCACCCAGGTCTTCCTCGGGCGCGAGCGCTACGTCCTCGGCTTCAGCCCCCAGGTGCCGGCCCCCGAAAAGCTCGGGACGATCGGCGCCGTCATCGCGCTCGACCTTATCCGGGCCAAGCAGCGCAACAACGGCTGAGCGTACGCCTGCATGGTGTGGGTCAACTGCTTCTTCATCCGCGACCTGCGCACCCCTTTCGGTGGGCTGGCGACGCCGGTGTCGGGCGCGAAGGGGTGACGCCCGTCACGGACGATTGGCGGTCACCCCGGGTTGTTATGGCATCGTGAGGTGCCGCTCTTGATCCCGAGGGCGTGTCCATGCCTGCGAGGAGAGCATCATGAGTGGTCCGAAGGACGGTCGAGGCGCTGACGCCTTCGACGACTTCTTCGGCGACCCCACCCCGTCCGGTCACATGGGACCGACGCGGGAGGTTGCGCCCACGGAGTCCGAGGACGAGCCCACGCAGGACGTCGAGCTGCGCCGCCGCGGCGAGCCCACGCAGGCCACGCCGGTCGTCCCGCCGATCACGCCCGAGCCCACCCCGTCGGGTGCCGTGCCCGAGGACTGGTGGCAGCCCGAGCCGCAGGCCGCGCCACCGGCGGCCCCCGCCCCTGCCGCCTGGCAGCAGGCCCACGCCGCGCCGGCGCAGCAGGCCTACGCGCAGCAGCCGCAGGCCCATCAGCCTCCGCGTCGCGAGCCGGGTCGGGGTGTGTCCCCGGCGGGCATGGTCGGCATGCTCGTCGGTGGGGTGCTCGTCGGTGGCCTGTGCGTCGGTGGGGCCGTCATGGCGCTCAACAGCGCCGACGACGAGCCGGTGGCCACGTCGACGACGGTCACGTCGACCTCCACCTCGCAGCCGACGACCTCCACATCGACGTCCAGCTCGACCTCGTCGTCGAGCAGCTCCTCGTCGACGACGGACAGGCGCACGGGCAAGCTCCCCGACGGCGTCACCAAGTGCGCCGGACCCAAGCAGGGCACCTCCGTGGGACGTGGCTCCGAGGTCACGAGCTGCGCCTTCGCCGGCGCGGTGCGCGATGCCTACCTCGCGGAGGACCCGACGAGCGGCTCGACGAAGCTCGAGGTGCGCAGTCCCGTGACCAAGAAGAACTACACG
Source organism: Janibacter hoylei PVAS-1 (assembly GCF_004025845.1). Lineage (NCBI taxonomy): Bacteria > Bacillati > Actinomycetota > Actinomycetes > Micrococcales > Intrasporangiaceae > Janibacter > Janibacter hoylei. The sequence goes on along the minus strand of NZ_PIPF01000006.1, from coordinate 21,950 downwards.
ATGACCTGCACCGGCTCGACCATCACCCGCTGCACCGGGGGCAACGACGCCGTCGTCGTCCTCTACTGACGTGCGGCGGCGGCTGCTCGGCGGGTCGCTGCTGACGGCGTTCGTCGTCGCCACGGGTGCCTGTGGCGCCCCGGAGGGCCCGTCGAGCGCAGCCTCCTCGAGCAGCTCGACCCCGAGCACCTCGGTGACGAGCACGGCCAGCCCGACCTCGACGAAGCCCTCCGCCGGTCTCGCGCGTGACGTTCGCCGGGTCGTCGCGGACCACCCGGACGCCGACATCGCCCTGGCCTACGCCCCGGTCGGTGGCGGCGTGCCGGTCGTCGTCGGTGATGCCCCGCCGCTCGTCGCCTGGTCGACGATCAAGGTCCCTCTCGCCCTGGCCGTCGTGCGTGCGGGCGACGGTGAGCGCCTGTCCACCGACATCACCTCGGCCCTCACCGCCTCGGACAACGAGGCCGCAGCGAGGCTGTGGGAGTCCCTCGGCGACGGGGCGAGCGCCTCCGGGGCGGTGGAGGAGCAGCTGCGTCGTGGGGGTGACCGTCGCACCGGGGTCCCGTCGCGCGTCGTCGTCGAGGGGTACTCCCCCTTCGGCCAGGCGACGTGGCGCCTGACGGACCAGACCCGGATGACCTCCGCCCTGCCCTGCCTCAGCGGTTCGCGACCGGTCACCACTGCGATGGGCCAGGTCGTCGACGGCCAGCGCTGGGGTCTCGGCGGCATCGCCGGGGCCCGGTACAAGGGCGGCTGGGGCTCGACGCCGGAGGGGTACGTCGTGCGCCAGCTGGGGATCGTCCCCGGCGAGGGCGGTCGGACGGCGGTGACCCTCCAGGTACGCACCGGGACCCATGCCCAGGGCACGGCCATCGCGGACCAGCTCGCCCAGGTCGTGCGCCGGCACCGCGACGAGCTGCCGGCGGGCGCCTGCTCCTGACCCCGGGACGGCGAGAGCCCGCCACCCCGGACGAAGGGGGTGGCGGGCTCGCCGCGTCGTGGGCCGGGTCAGGAGGCCTTGGTGACGCTGTCGGTGATGGTCTTGGCGACCTCGGCGGTCTCGTCCTTGTCGATGGTCGAGACGGTGATGACGGCGGCGCCCGAGTCGGACGGCACGGCGATCATCTGGCCGTGGACGGTCTGGCTGCCCGCTGACATCGTGTAGGTCGCGACGGTGGCCTTGCCCGAGTCCGTGTCGACCTCCTCGGTGCCGGAGACCGTGGCGGACTGCTGCGCAAGGCTGGCCTTGAGGTCGGACTCGGTGAGGGCCTGGGGGCTCGGGATGACATTGATGTTGGGGGAGAAGCCGTCCTCCGCCTCGCCCATGACGAGCACGTCGATGCTCTGCGACAGCTGGGTGAGGAACTGGTCGACCGGCTGACCCGCCGTCTCGGCCATCGTCTTGATCGACTGCGGGGCCTTGTCGGGGTCCTTGGCCAGCGCGGACGGGTCCACGGTGGTCCAGCCGTCCGGCACGTCGAAGGTGACGCCGGACTTCGACGCGGTGACGCTGCCCTCGCCGCCGCTCTCGCCCTCGGCGGACTCACTTTCGCTCGGGCTCTCGGAGGCCGACTCCGAGGGCGACTCGCTGCCCTCGGAGGAGCTCGCGGAGGACTCCGCTGAGCTGGAGGTGCTCGACGAGCTGCCCTCGGTGTCGGAGTCACCGCCGCAGGCGGAGAGCGCGAGCGCGGAGGCGGCGGCCAGGGCGGCGAAGGAACGGGTACGGCGCGTGGTCATCATGCTCTCGAGCCTCACGACGTCGGTGCGCAGCGCCATGGGGAGGACTCCCCGACGGCGCGTCGTCGTGCAGCCGACGAGAGCGCCGGAGGGGCCCCGATGTGTGGAGGGAGTCGTCCGGCGCCCCGTGGGGCGGCGAGAGCCGCCGCCACGGGCCCACAAGATGCCGCGCGAGGACGCTCCAGAGGGTAGGATCAGAGGGTTGAGGCCGCGGTGCCAGCCCCAGGGGCCAGCCCGCGGCGATCCATGCACCGCACCAGCTCGAGGAGCACCGTGGCAGACGAGCAGTCGCCTGAGATCCAGCCGAAGTCCCCCGACACGGGGAGCCCCGAGTACGACGCGAGTGCGATCCAGGTCCTCGAGGGCCTGGAGGCCGTGCGCAAGCGGCCCGGCATGTACATCGGCTCCACCGGCGAGCGCGGTCTGCACCACCTCGTGTGGGAGATCGTCGACAACGCCGTGGACGAGGCGATGGCCGGCCACGCCGACACGATCGACGTGACGCTCATGGAGGACGGTGCCGTCCGGGTCAAGGACAACGGCCGCGGCATCCCGACCGACATCCACGAGGCCGAGGGCATCTCCGCGGTCGAGCTCGTCCTCACCCAGCTGCACGCCGGTGGCAAGTTCGGCGGCGGCGGCTACAAGGTTTCCGGTGGCCTCCACGGCGTCGGCTCGTCCGTCGTCAACGCCCTCTCGACCCGCCTCGACGTCTGCGTGCGGCAGAAGGGCCACGCCCACCGCATGTCCTTCGACCACGGCGTGCCGACCGGCCCCCTTCGCCGTGAGGAGGAGACCGACGCGACCGGCACGACGATCACGTACTGGGCCAACCCCGAGATCTTCGAGACGGTCGAGTACGACTACGAGACGATCCGCGCCCGCTTCCAGCAGATGGCCTTCCTCAACAAGGGCCTGACGATCAACCTCGTCGACGAGCGGGTCGACGAGCCCACGGAGACCGAGCAGGCCGAGGACCTCGACCACGTCGACGACGACATCACCGAGGTCGTCGACTCGGAGGGCGGCGAGACCGCCCCCGCCAAGAAGGCCCGCAAGGTCTCCTACCGCTACGACAACGGCATCGTCGACTACGTCAGCCACCTCGTCGGCTCCAAGAAGGCCGAGCCGGTCACCGCCGAGATCATCTCGATCGAGACGGAGGACACCGAGCGGGCCCTCTCCCTCGAGCTGGCGATGCAGTGGACGAGCGCCTACAGCGAGTCCGTCCACACCTATGCCAATGCGATCAACACGCACGAGGGCGGCACCCACGAGGAGGGCTTCCGTGCGGCGATGACGAAGCTCATCAACGACTTCGCGCGCAAGCAGAACCTCCTCAAGGACAAGGACGACAACCTCACCGGCGACGACATCCGCGAGGGTCTGACCGCCGTCATCTCCGTCAAGCTCGGCGAGCCGCAGTTCGAGGGCCAGACCAAGACCAAGCTCGGCAACTCCGAGGTCAAGGGCTTCGTCCAGCGGGCGATGACCGACGAGTTCGGCCACTGGCTCGAGGCGCACCCCAACGAGGGCAAGGACATCGTCCGCAAGGCCGTCCAGGCGGCCGCCGCCCGCATGGCCGCGCGCAAGGCGCGTGAGGCGACCCGGCGCAAGGGGCTGCTCGAGTCGGGCGGCCTGCCCGGCAAGCTCTCCGACTGCCAGTCCAAGGACCCGACGATCTCCGAGGTCTTCATCGTCGAGGGCGACTCCGCCGGCGGCTCGGCCAAGGCGGGCCGCAACCCGGAGAACCAGGCGATCCTCCCGATCCGCGGCAAGATCCTCAACGTCGAGAAGGCGCGGATCGACAAGATCCTCGCCAACCAGGAGGTCCAGGCGCTGATCTCGGCCTTCGGCACGGGCATCGGCGAGGACTTCGACATCGCCAAGGCGCGCTACCACAAGATCGTGCTCATGGCCGATGCCGACGTCGACGGCATGCACATCCGCACCCTGCTGCTCACGCTGCTCTTCCGCTTCATGAAGCCGCTCATCGAGGCCGGCTACGTCTACCTGGCGCAGCCCCCGCTCTACCGCCTCAAGTGGTCCAACCACGACCACGAGTTCGCCTTCACCGACCGCGAGCGCGACGCCATGGTCGCCGAGGGCCAGGCGAAGGGGTGGCGACTGCCCAAGGACAACGCCATCCAGCGCTACAAGGGTCTGGGCGAGATGAACTACCAGGAGCTGTGGGAGACGACGATGGACCCGGCCAGCCGCGTGCTGCTCCAGGTGACCCTCGACGACGCCGCCGCGGCCGACGAGATCTTCGCCGTGCTCATGGGCGAGGACGTCGAGTCCCGCCGCAGCTTCATCCAGAAGAACGCGCGCGACGTGCGCTTCCTCGACATCTGACCCGGCCGGCGCGCACCGCGACGACCCGCCCTGCCCCCCCTTCGGCACGACCCCGAGGTGACCTGACCACATGACCGACACCCCCACCACGCCCCCCGAGGCGGATCGCACCGAGCCGATCGACCTCAACGCGGAGATGCAGCGCAGCTACATCGAGTACGCGATGAGCGTCATCGTCTCCCGCGCCCTGCCCGACGTGCGTGACGGGCTCAAGCCCGTGCACCGCCGCATCGTCTACGCCATGTACGACGGTGGCTACCGCCCCGACCGCGGCTACAACAAGTGCTCGCGCGTCGTCGGCGACGTCATGGGCCAGTACCACCCGCACGGCGACAGCGCGATCTACGACGCCATGGTCCGCCTCGTGCAGCCGTGGTCGCTGCGGTACCCGCTCATCGACGGGCAGGGCAACTTCGGCTCCGCGGGCAACGACGGTGCGGCCGCCCCCCGGTACACCGAGTGCAAGATGGCTCCGCTGTCGCTGGAGCTCGTGCGCGACATCGACCAGGAGACGGTCGACTTCGTCCCGAACTACGACGGCAAGACGATGCAGCCGGACGTGCTGCCCGCGCGCTTCCCCAACCTCCTCGCCAACGGCTCCGCCGGCATCGCCGTCGGCATGGCGACCCAGATCCCGCCGCACAACCTGCGCGAGGTCGCCGACGCCGCCCAGTGGATGCTCGACCACCCCGACTCCTCCCGCGAGGAGGCCCTCGAGGCGGTCATGGGCTTCATCAAGGGCCCCGACTTCCCCACCGGCGCGCTCATCATGGGCACGCGCGGCATCGAGGACGCCTACCGCACCGGCCGCGGCTCCATCATCATGCGGGCGGTCGTCGAGGTCGAGGAGATCCAGGGACGCACCTGCCTCGTCGTCACCGAGCTGCCCTACCAGGTCAACCCGGACGCGCTGGCGCAGAAGATCGCCGAGATGACCAAGGAGGGTCGCCTGTCGGGCATCGCCGACATCCGCGACGAGACCTCCGGCCGCACGGGCCAGCGACTCGTCATCGTCCTCAAGCGGGACGCGGTCGCCAAGGTCGTGCTCAACAACCTCTACAAGCACACCCAGCTGCAGACCAACTTCGGCGCCAACATGCTCGCGCTCGTCGACGGGGTGCCGCGGACGCTGCCGATCTCGGCCTTCATCCGCTACTGGGTCGAGCACCAGATCGACGTCATCGTCCGCCGGACCGAGTACCGGCTGCGCAAGGACGAGGCCGCGATCCACATCCTGCGCGGCTACCTCAAGGCGCTCGACCTGCTCGACGAGGTCATCGCGCTCATCCGCCGCTCCCCGACCGTCGACGAGGCCCGCGAGGGCCTGATCAAGCTGCTCGACATCGACGAGCTGCAGGCGATGGCGATCCTCAACCTCCAGCTGCGCCGTCTGGCCGCGCTGGAGCGGCAGAAGATCATCGACGAGCACGACGAGATCGAGGCGCGGATCGTCGACTACAAGGACATCCTCGCCAAGCCCGAGCGGCAGCGGCAGATCGTCAAGGACGAGCTCGGTGAGATCGTCGACCGCTACGGCGACGAGCGGCGCAGCCGGATCCTCCCCTACGACGGTGACGTCGCGATGGAGGACCTCATCCCCGAGGAGGACGTCGTCGTGACGATCACCCGGGGTGGCTACGCCAAGCGCACCCGGGTCGACGAGTACCGCGCGCAGAAGCGTGGCGGCAAGGGTGTGCGCGGCGCGGCGCTGCGCGGCGAGGACGTCGTGCGCAACTTCTTCACGACGACCTCGCACCACTGGCTGCTCTTCTTCACCAACCTCGGCCGGGTCTACCGGGTCAAGGCCTACGAGCTGCCCGAGGCGGCCCGCGACGGCAAGGGCCAGCACGTGGCCAACCTGCTCGCCTTCCAGCCGGACGAGCAGATCGCCGCGGTCTACGCCATCAAGGACTACGAGGCGGCCCCCTACCTCGTCCTCGCGACGAAGCGCGGCCTGGTCAAGAAGACCCGCCTGACCGAGTACGACTCGCCCCGCAGCGGCGGCCTCATCGCCATCAAGCTGCGGGAGGACGACGAGCTCATCGGGGTCGGCCTCGTGTCGGCCGAGGACGACCTGCTGCTCGTCTCGCGGGACGCCATGTCGGTGCGCTTCCACGCGACCGACGACGTGCTGCGGCCGATGGGCCGCTCGACGAGCGGTGTCACGGGCATGAAGTTCCGCGACGGCGACTCGCTGCTCGCGCTCAACGTCATCGAGGACGGCACCGACCCGGACGTCTTCGTCGTCTTCGACAACGGCGTCGCCAAGCGGACCTCCGCCTCCGAGTGGACCGCCAAGGGCCGCTCCGGCCTCGGCGTGCTCGCGGCGAAGTCCGGCAAGGGCGGTCGGCTCGTCGGTGCTCTCGTCGTCGACGAGGACGACGAGGTCATGGTCGTCATGGAAAAGGGCAACATCGTCCGCTCGGCGGTGGCCGAGGTCAACCGGACGAGCCGCAACACCCAGGGCGTCAGCTTCGCCTCGCCGCGCAAGGGTGACGAGATCGTCGCAGTTGCTCGCAACGTCGACCGTGGCGAGGACGCGGAGCCGGGGGACGAGCAGGTAGCGTCGGACCCTGACGTGCAGTCCGCCGGGGAGGTCCCGGCGGAGACCGCCCAGCAGGGGGATGCCCCCGGAGGTGACCAGGAGTGAGCTCGACAGGAGAGACCACGGCCGTGCGGACGGCTGCAGGGTCGTCCCAGGCCCGGCGGACCTCGTCCGGAGGCACCGCCTCCCGACCCGCCCCCCGGGCCGGTCGCCGCGTCAAGCTCATGGTCTCGCGGGTGGACCCCTTCTCCGTCATGAAGGTCGGCTTCCTCGTCTCCGTGGCCCTGGGCATCGCGCTCGTCGTCATGACGGCCGTCATGTGGGTGCTGCTCTCGGCGATGGGGGTCTTCGACTCCGTCAACGAGCTGGCCGGCCAGATCATCGGTGACGGCTCGGGCGAGGAGTTCGACGTCATGGACTTCCTCGGCTTCGGCCGGGTCGTCTCGCTGTCGATCGTCATCGCGGTCGTCGACGTCTTCCTGCTGACGGCCATCGCCACCCTCGGTGCCTTCCTCTACAACATCGTCGCCAGCCTCGTGGGCGGCGTGCACATGACGCTGACCGACGACTGATCCGCACCCCCGGCGCCGTTTTGGTTTCGGCGCCGGGTGTGGGGTAATCTCGGGCGTCGCGCCACGGAGACTCTCCACGGCGCACACGGGCCCATAGCTCAGGCGGTTAGAGCGCTTCGCTGATAACGAAGAGGTCGGAGGTTCAAGTCCTCCTGGGCCCACCACCACGACGACGGTGAGGAGATGTTCGTGAAGAAGGTCTTCGTCATCGTCGCGGCTGCCGGCGCGGTCTACGCCCGGCGCAAGCTCGAGCAGCAGCGGTCCGAAAAGGACCTGCACGCCGCGACGAGCCGGATGAGCAGCACCGCACCCGCCCCCGGCGGATCGGGCGGTGCGTGGGCGGCGGTCACCGACCGCCCCACCTGATCGACCAGCCCTCGGGGGCGTGGCGCAATTGGTAGCGCATCTGCTTTGCAAGCAGAGGGTTGTCGGTTCGAGTCCGATCGCCTCCACCGAGATCGAAGGGGGGTCGTCCCGCATCAGCGGGGCGGCCCCCTTCGTCGTGCCGTCAGTCGGTAGCGGTGACCGTGTGCGGGTCCAGCGCCGCGACGAAGGCCGCGAGGTGCTCGAGGAAGCGCTCGTGCTCTGCCGCGGGCCGGCGGCGACCGCCCGGTCGTAGACGGCGAGCAGGCGGTCCATGTCGGCGAGGAAGCGCTCCCGGCCCTCGACGCTCATCCCGACGAGATAGGTCGGCGAGCCGGAGGGGCGGGAGCGCTCGACGACCCCTGACTCGAGCGCCGCGTGGACCTGCCGGTTGACGGTCGACTGCTCGAGGTCGAGCTCCTCGCCGGCGCGGTGATGGCCGCGATCCTCACCAGCCGCACGATCAGCCTGGGTGACCACGTCATCCCCGACGAGTCCGCCTTCCGGGTCTGCTTCCTCGTCGGTGCGGGGGCCGCCTTCGCCGGTGCGCTCGTCTGCCTGCTCATCCCCCGCCAGCGGCGCGAGACCCCCGCCGAGCGCCCACCGGAGCTCGTCGGCGGCTGATCGCAGCTGCACGTCTTCGGGCAGTGCGGCCACTGGGTGCAGGTCGAGCAGGCAGCCAGCTCCACCCGGCTCGTCCGCGACTCCCTCGCCTGGGCCCGCAGACGACGAAGGGCGCCACCCCCCGGTGTGGGGAGTGGCGCCCTTCGTCGTGGCCCTTCGAGACGGGCGCGGGGCGCCCTCCTCGGGGATCGGTGGTGAATCAGGCCGTGGTGTCGCCCTCGACGGGGAGGTCGCCACCCAGGTTGTGCGGGGTGACGTCGCTGCCCTCGGAGGTGTCCGTGACGGACGGCACCGCGGAGTTGTCGGCCCAGTCACGGGCGGAGCTCCAGGCGTCGTCGCCCTCGGCGCGGGTGTCCTCGAGCGTCTCCTCGGAGTCGATCGAGTCGGCACCCTCGTCGTCGACGTCCACGTCGGCCAGCGGCGCGGCGACGGGCGCCTCGTCGACGACCTCGGCCGCCGGGGCGACACCGGCAGCGGCAGCCGGGGCGGCCGCAGCGGTGGTGGCGGCAGCGGACGTGCCGGTGGCCAGCGAGGAGTCGCGGCCGGTGGCGGGAGCCTTGTAGGGGTCACCGGCGGGCACGGCCCACGGGTCCTTCTTGGGGCCCTGCTTCTGCTTCGCCACGAAGGCGGCGATGCCACCCGCGACGAGCGCGAGGAGGAGCAGTTTGAGCCCGCGTCGCTTCTTGCGGGGCTTCTCCCCCTTCGCCGCGGCGAGCGCCAGCTTGGGGTCCTGCTCGTCACGCAGCGCGGCGACGACCTCGGGGGCGCGGGAGGCCGCCTCGTCGGCAGCCTTGCGGCCCGCGGCGACACCCGCCGCGGCGAGGCCGGAGGCCGTCGTGGCGACCTTGGGCAGCACCTCGTCGACGAAGGTGTCGCGCAGGTCCTGGACCTCGGAGCCGGCCTTGTCGGCGTGCTTGCGGGCGCGCTTGCTCGTGGCTTTGACCTGCTTGCGGGCAGCCTTGCGGTTGCGCTTGGCGTCCTTGGCCGCCTGCTGCTTGACGTCCTCGGCCTGCTCACGCAGGTCGGCGGCGCGGGCGGCGGCGCTCACCTTGGCGGACTGGGCCTGCTCGGCGGCGGCGCCCTTGAGCTCCTGCGCGCGCTCGGCTCCCTGCTCGGAGTGCTCGGCCACCTTGTCGATGATCTCGTGCACCTTCTGCGATGCGGCCTCGGCGGTCTCGTGGGCACGGACCCGACCACCCTCGACCTTGTTGTTCTTCTGGAACACACTTCCTCCTGCGGACGTCGGGGGACTCACCCCCATCCTGCACCGGATCGGCGACGGACGAAACCGAGGGCTGCGATGAGCCCTGCCACGTTCGCCGTGTCGGGCCCCCTGACTACGATGGGGAGCATGAAGGCCATCCTGCACACGAACCTCGGCGACATCACCGTCGCCCTCCTCCCCGACCACGCCCCCAAGACGGTCGCCAACTTCGTCGGCCTCGCCACGGGCGAGGCGGAGTACAAGGACGACGCGGGCCGGACCAACCCGCAGAAGTTCTACGACGGCCTCGAGTTCCACCGGGTCATCTCCGGCTTCATGATCCAGGGCGGCTGCCCGCTGGGTCAGGGCATCGGTGGCCCCGGCTACGAGTTCGACGACGAGATCCACCCCGACCTCACCTTCTCCAAGCCCTACCTGCTCGCCATGGCCAATGCCGGCAAGCGCGGCGGCCACGGCACCAACGGCTCGCAGTTCTTCGTCACCGTCGGCGAGACCCCGTGGCTCAACGGCAAGCACACGATCTTCGGCGAGGTGGCCGACGGCCCCAGCCGTGAGGTCGTCGACAAGATCGCGGCCGTGCCGACCGGTGCGATGGACAAGCCCGTCGAGTCGGTCGTCATCGAGTCCGTCGAGATCGTCGAGGACTGATCCGCATGTCGCAGCCGCCGTCCGGCGCGCCGGACGGCGGCTCCGGCGACGTCCCCGTCTGCCCGCGTCACCCCGACCGGGTCAGCTACATCCGCTGCCAGCGGTGCCGTCGCCCTGTCTGCCCGGAGTGCCAGCGCAGCGCCGCCGTGGGCGTCCAGTGCGTGGACTGCGTCCGCGAGCAGGCGAAGGGGGAGCGCCCCCAGGTGACGATCTTCGGCGGCCGCGCCGGTGACGGTCGCCCGATGCTCACCATGGGCATCATCGCGATCTGCGCCGTCGTGTGGGTCGCCGAGCTGCTCTCCCCGCGGGTCTTCCAGGAGGTCGCCTTCGCGCCGGCCCTCGGCACCGCCGAGCCCTGGCGCCTCATCACCTCGGCCTTCGCGCACAGCCCCAACCAGCCGATGCACATCCTCTTCAACATGCTCGCGCTGTGGCTCGTCGGCGGGTACCTCGAGCGGATGCTCGGCTGGGCCCGCTATCTCGCGGTCTACCTCGTCGCCGCACTCGCGGGCAGCGTCACCTGGCTGCTCTTCCAGCCGGTGGACCCCTACGACCCGGGCGCGTACGTGCCCGTCGTCGGGGCCTCGGGCGCCGTCTTCGGTCTCTTCGCCGCCGTCATCGTGCTCAACCGGCACCTCGGCCGCGACAGCTCGTCGATGATCGCGACGATCGGCATCAACGCCGTCATCGGCTTCGTCGTCCCCAACGTCGCGTGGGAGGCCCACCTCGGCGGTCTCGTCGCGGGTGCCCTCATGGCCCTGGCGCTGGCGCTCTCCCGCAGCCGGCGTCAGCCGGCGATCGCCTGGGTCGGGATCGGGGCGACGCTGCTCGTCGTCCTCGCCCTGGCTGTGGGTAAGTACGCGATGTCCTCAGCGCCGGTGCTCACCCCCTTCGCCTGACGTGCGAAACCCCGGAAATCCGGGAGTTACACGCGTGTCATTTGTCCCCAGATGTGCACAATCCTGTGGATAACGTGGGTTGTCCACAGGATTGTGTGCACAGGGCTGGGGGTGGGGACACGCACAAGGCCGCACCGTCCGTGTGGACGGTGCGGCCTTGTGCGGAGTGGGTGACCGGCTACTTCCAGCGGGTGGTCATCGCGAAGCCGGCGAGGATGAAGGCGAACCCGGCCCCGAGGTTCCAGCGCCCCCAGGACTCGACCGGGTACTGCTCCTGGGTGATGTAGAAGGTCACGACCCACACGAGGCCGATGAGCATCAGGCCGAGCATGACGGGGACGAACCAGCCGGGGTTGCCGATCTGCTGGGCCTTGACCTTGTGGCGGGACTTCGCCTCGGCGGCCTCTTCCGCGTCCTTGACGGCCGCGCGCCTGCGCGGGTCGCCCGAGCGCTTGCTGCGCGCGGCGGACGACGTCGACGTCGTCGTACTGGGGGTCGCGTCGGCCTCGGCCTTGGCGTCCGGTGCGTCGTCGGCGGACTTCGCCACAGGGTGCTCCTCGGGATGATCGGGGTCGTGGCCTAGCGTAGAGGTCCGGGCCCGACCAACCGACCGAAGGGGGTACCCGTGACCGACGCCCAGCCCGCGGCCGACGAGCCGACCGCAGCCACCGACGACCGGGCCGCCGACGACACCCCCACCGCCCCGGCCGACGCCTCGGCCGGCCTCGGCCCGCGCGTGCGTACCTGGCTGACCCATCGGCCCAGCCGGTGGTCCTCGCTCGTGCCGGTCATCGCCATGGGTGCTGGCCTGCTCTTCGCGACCTCCAGCACGACCGCCCGCGGCACCGACCTGCGCAGCGAGGCGACGGGCCTGCCCGACGTCATCCGTGAGCGGACCCTCGACAACGAGCGGTCCGGGCAGGAGGTGCGGACCCTGCGCAGCGACGTCGACCGGCTCACCCGCGAGGCCGTGCCCGGCAGCGCGCGGATGCGCGAGATCTCGCAGGAGACGACGACCAATGGCCGCGTCGCGGGCCTGACCCCGGTCAAGGGGCCGTCGGTGACGGTCACCCTCGACGACGCCCACCTCAAGGCGAGCGAGGTGCCCGAGGGCTTCACCGTCGACGACGTCGTCGTCCACCAGCAGGACGTGCAGGGCGTGGTCAACGCCCTGTGGCGCGGCGGCGCCGAGGCCATGCAGATCATGGACCAGCGGGTCATCTCGACGAGCGCCGTGCGCTGCGTCGGCAACACGCTCATCCTCCAGGGCCGCGTCTACTCGCCGCCCTTCACGATCACGGCCGTTGGTGACCCGGACGAGCTCGAGCAGGCGCTCGACGACGACCCAGCGGTCGACATCTACCGCCAGTACGTCGACGCCGTCGGTCTCGGCTACGAGGTGAGCCGGGCAGACGAGTCGGAGCTGCCCGCCTTCGACGGTCGCACCCGGCTCGAGCACGCCCGCCCGTTGCCCGCCACCGACTGAGGGAGATACTGACCCGGTGAGCCAGATCCTCGTCGTCGACAACTACGACAGCTTCGTCTTCACGATTGTCGGCTACCTCCAGCAGCTGGGCGCTGAGACGACGGTCGTGCGCAACGACGCCATCACGCCGGCGGACGCGGCCGACTTCGACGGCGTGCTCGTCTCGCCGGGGCCCGGCACGCCCGAGGAGGCCGGCGTCTCGACGGCGATGATCGAGTCCTGTGCTGAGCGGGCCCAACCGATGCTCGGCGTCTGTCTCGGCCACCAGGCCCTCGGGGTCGTCCTCGGCGCCAGCGTCGGGCGGGCACCCGAGCTGCTCCACGGCAAGACGAGCCGGGTCCTGCACGACGGTGACGGTGTTCTCGCGGGGCTGCCGTCCCCCTTCGTCGCCACGCGCTACCACTCGCTGACGATCGACCCGGCCACCGTCCCGGACACGCTCGTGCCGACCGGGCACACCGAGTCGGGCATCATCATGGCCGCTCGCCACCGCGACCTGCCGCTGCACGGCGTGCAGTTCCACCCCGAGTCGGTGCTCACCGAAGGGGGACACCGGATCCTGGCCAACTGGCTGGAGCTGACCGGCCACGAGGGTGCGGTCGAGCGCAGCATCGGGATGTCACCGCTCGTGCGCGACGTCGAAGGCGTGGCGCGGGCCGTCACGGCCGGCTGACGGTCGGCTGTGGGCGAGCCCAGCATCGGTCCGGTCGACCGGATCCAGCGTCGTCACCCGCTCGTCGGCTTCCCCATCGCGGTCGTCTACAAGTTCTTCGACGACTTCGGCGGCTACCTGTGCGCACTGCTCACGTACTACGGGTTCCTGTCGCTCTTCCCCGCGCTGCTGCTGCTGTCGACTGCGGTCGGCTTCATCCTCCAGGGGCAGCCGCAGTGGCAGGACCGCATCCTCGACTCGGCGCTGTCGGAGTTCCCGATCGTCGGCGACGAGCTGCGGACGACCGGCACCCTCGGCGGTGGGCCGATGGGTCTGCTCATCGGTGGGCTCGCGGCGCTCTACGGCGGGCTCGGCGTCGGGCAGGCGCTGCAGTACGCGAGCAACACCGCCTGGATGATCCCGCGCAACTCCCGGCCCAACCCCTTCGCCAGCCGTGCCCGTGGCCTGCTCCTGCTGGCCGTCGCCGGCCTGACGATCGTCCTGACGACCGGTCTGACGACCTACCTGCAGCGGCTCGTCGCCGGCGGCTACGCGGGCTGGGCGATCACCATCGCCTCGATCGGGCTGAACACGCTCGTCATCGGGCTGGTCTTCATCATCTCGACGACCCGGCCGCTGCGCCTCACCGACGTGCTGCCGGGCGCCGTGCTCGCGGCGCTGGCCTGGCAGGGGATGCAGGCGGTCGGTGCCGTGTACGTCAGCACGGTCATCGAGCGGGCGAGCAACCTCAACTCCGTCTTCGCCGTCGTCCTCGGCCTGCTGGTCTTCCTCTACACGATGGCCGTCGTCATCATGCTCTGCCTCGAGGTCAACGTCGTGCTCAAGGAGCATCTGTGGCCCCGGGCTCTGCTCACGCCCTTCACCGACCAGGTCGTGCTCACCGGAGCCGACCAGCGCGCCTACGCCCGGCACGCGGAGGCCCAGCAGCTCAAGGGATTCCAGCGGATCGACGTCTTCTTCGACGACGCCCGCCGTCGCGACGACGGGGACAGGGATGGCGACGGCGACATCAGCTGACCTGCGCATCTCCCTAGGGAAATGCGCACGGAAGCCCACATCTCCCTAGGGAGATGTCAGGGCGGGGTGTCATCTCCCTAGGGAAATGCGCACGCCCTGGGCAACCCCCTGCGCATCCGCCGAGGGACATGCGAGGTGGGCAGGGTCAGGGGCTGGCGGGGGACTGCGTGGTGCTGCTGGTCGAGCGGGTGCTGCTCGGCTCCGAGGGCGTCGGGGTCAGCGGGGCCGAAGGGGAGGTCGACGTCGGGTTGGGCTCGGACGACTCCGAGTCGCTCGGCTCGTCCGAGGTCTCGCTCGAGCTCGGCGTCGTCGTCACCGTCTCGGCCGGCTTGCGGGCCACGACGAAGGTCACCGTGCGCCCCTGGCGGATCTTGCCCTCGCCGGGGGACTGCTCGAGGATCGTGCCCTCGTCCTCGTCGGACTCGCGGGTCGTCTCCTTGATCTTCAGCTTGAGGCCGAAGAGGTCGCTGCGGACGTCGTCGATCTTCTGGCCCGTGTAGTCCTGCAGGTCAACGTCACCGGAGGCGATGACGAGGTCGACCTTGCTTCCCTTCGCGACCGACTCGGCCGGCCCGGGGCTGGAGCTGATGACCCGGTTGGGGCCCTGGTCGGGGCTGTCCTCCTCGGTGATCTCACCGACCTCGAGCCCGGCGTCCTGGAGCGCCTTGGTGGCCTCGTTGCGTCCCATGCCGACGACGCTCGGCACACCGACCTCGTCCGGCCCGCCGGAGACCTGGATGACGACGGTGTCGCCCTCGGGCACGCTCGTGCCCTCGCCCGGATCCTGCGCGATGACGGTCCCGACGGCGCCGTCATCGGTCACGGTCTCGACGTCCGCCTTGAGGCCGACGCTCTCCAGCTTGGCGACGGCGGCGTCCTCGTCGCTGCCGACGACCTTGGGCACGGTGACCTGCACGACCTCCTCGCCCTGGCTGGCATCCCAGGCAAACCACCCGAGGAGGGCGATCGGGATGAGCAGGAGGGCGGCCATGAGCCACCCGAGACCCCCGCCGCGGCGCCGCTGCTGGGCCACCGGCATCGACGCGGTCTCGGGGTCGGTGCGCGGCGTCGGCTCGCCCCGCGGCGCGACCACGGGCAGCGCGGTCGTCGCCGCGTCGAGGCGCTCAGTGGCGACGGGGCTGATCGGCCTGCCGCCGCGGTAGGCCTCGAGGTCCTCGGCCATCGACTTCGCGTCGGGGTAGCGCTCGTCGCGGTCCTTGGTCAGGGCGTGGTGGACGATCGCGTCGAGCTGCGGCGGCACCTGCGGGTTGACGCTCGAAGGGAGCGGGATGTCGGCGTTGACGTGCTGGTAGGTCAGCGAGATCGGCTCGCCGGTGTAGGGCGTGCGTCCGGTCAGCAGCTCGAAGAGCAGGCAGCCGGTGGAGTAGACGTCGCTGCGCTTGTCGACGGTCTCACCGCGGGCCTGCTCGGGGGAGATGTACTGGGCGGTACCGATGACGGCCTGGGTCTGGGTCATCGTCGCCTGGGTGTCGGCGATGGCGCGGGCGATGCCGAAGTCCATGACCTTGACCGCGCCGTCGTCGGCGATCATGACGTTGCCCGGCTTGATGTCGCGGTGGACGATCCCCATGTCGTGGCTGTAGTCGAGGGCCTCGAGGACCTGCTGGACGATGCGGGCGGCTTCGGTGGGCTCGAGGGTGCCGGTCTCGGACTCGTTGAGCAGCTCGCGCAGGGTCCGGCCGTCGACGTACTCCATGACGATGTACGGGATGTCGAGGTGGGCCCCGCCCGCCTCGACGACCCGGTCCTCGCCGGAGTCGTAGACGGCGACGATCGAGCGGTGGTTGAGCCCGGCGACGGACTGGGCCTCGCGGCGGAAGCGCCCGAGGAAGGCGGCGTCGCGGGCGTGGTCGGTGCGCAGGATCTTGATCGCGACGGGTCGACCGAGGCGGGTGTCGTGGCCGAGGTGGACCTCGGCCATGCCGCCACGCCCGATGAGCTCGCCGACCTCGTACCGTCCGCCGAGCAGGCGGGGTGCCGCTGCGCTCATCGTGTCTCCCTGGCGTCGCGAGTGGGTGTGCTGCGGGGGGTGCGTGGGGTGGTCACTCCATCGCCGCCTTCATGACGGCGGCGCTGATCGGGCCGGCGACCGACCCACCGTAGGCCTCGTTGCCAGCGCGCCCGCCGTCCTCGACCACGACGGCGACGGCGACCTGGGGGTTGTCCGCGGGGGCGAAGCCGGTGAACCACGCGTGCGGCGCCTTGCCGTCCTCGTGCTCGGCGGTGCCGGTCTTGCCGGCGACGCTCGTGCCGGGCACGGCCGCCTGCTTGCCGGTGCCCTGGTCGACGACGAGCTGCATCATGCCCGTCAGCTGGTCGGCGGTCTCGGGCTGCATGGCCTCGGACAGCTGCTGCGGCTTGGTCTCGCTGATCGTCGACAGGTCGGAGCCGAGCACCGACTGGACGAGGTAGGGCCGCATGACGACGCCGTCGTTGGCGACGGCGGAGGTGACCATGGCGACCTGGAGGGGGGTGACCCGCACGTCGTACTGCCCGATGCCGACCTGCGCCTCCTGCGGCGGGCTGAGCTCCGCGGGCACCGTCGACGGTGTGACGCTCATGGGGATGTCGAGGTCCTCGCCGAAGCCGAACTTGTCGGCCTGCTCGCGCATCGCGTCGCCGCCGAGCTCCATGCCGAGCCAGCCGAAGGCGGTGTTGCACGAGTCCTGCATGGCCACGGCGAGAGTGACCTTGTCGTTCGGGCCGCACGCGCCGGGGTGCGAGTTGGGCAGGCCGACGTCGGTCTGCGGCAGGTCGAGCACCGCGGGGCCGGGGATCGACGAGTCCTTGTCCCACTGCCCGTCCTCGATGGCGGCGGCCGCGGTGACGATCTTGAAGACCGAGCCGGGCGGGTAGAGGTTGCCGGAGATCGCGCGGTTGACGAGCGGGCGGTTGGGGTCGCCGTTCAGCGAGTCCCACGCCTTCTTCTCCGTCGCGGGGCTGTGGCTGACGAGCGGCGTGGGGTCGTAGTCCGGGTGGGAGACCATCGCGAGGATCTCGCCGGTGCGCGGGTCCATGGCGACGACGGCACCGCGCTGGTCGCCGAGGGCCTGGCTCGCGGCCTTCTGCACCTTGGGGTTGATGGTCAGCTCGAGGCTGGCCCCCTTCGGCTCGCGGCCGGCGATGGTGCCGGTGAGGCGGTCGTAGAAGAGCTTGTCGTCGCGCCCGGAGAGCAGGCCGTCGGCGGCGTACTCGACGCCGCCACCGGGACCGTAGGTGAAGGAGTTCCACCCCGTGATGTGGCTGTAGAGCGTGGGGTCGCTGTACTCGCGCTGCCACTGCAGGTCGTCGTCGGAGGGCGTCGAGCTGGCGATGGGGCGGCCCGCGAGCAGGATCTGCCCGCGCTCGCGGGAGTAGCTCTCGAGCTGGGTGCGGCGGTTGCCCGGGCGGTCGTTGATGTCCTGGGAGCCGAGCACCTGGATCCACGTGCTCGACCCGAGCAGGAGGGCAAACATCAGGGCGACGAGCATCGAGAGCCGGCGGATGGGCTGGTTCATCGCGTCTTCACCACCTGGGTCGGGGCGTCCATGGAGGCGGGGTCGAACTCCGGCTCGGGCCGGCGGGCGTGGTCGCTGATGCGCAGGAGGATCGCGACGAGCGTCCAGTTGGTCAGCAGCGAGGACCCGCCGTAGGCGACGAAGGGGAGGGTCAGCCCGGTGAGCGGGATGACGCGGGTGACGCCGCCGATGACGACGAAGACCTGGATGGCCAGGACGAAGGTCAGGCCGGTCGCCAGGAGCTTGCCGAAGCCGTCGCGAAGCCCGATCGCCGAGCGCAGGCCGCGCTCGACGAGCAGCGCGTAGAGCATGATCAGCGCGAAGACGCCGATGAGGCCGAGCTCTTCACCGAGGCTGGTGAAGATGAAGTCCGACTCGGGCAGGGGGGTGAGCCACGGCCGGCCGCGGCCCAGGCCGGTGCCGGAGATGCCGCCGGCGGCCATGCCCATGATGCCGGTGCCGATCTGGCCGCACTGCTCCATGCCCTCCTCGGAGAAGGTGTCGGTCCAGCACAGCACGCGCGTCTGCACGTGCGAGGCGAACTGGTAGACGACGAGGGCGCCGGCTGCCGCGGTGAGCAGGCCGAGGACGATCCACGAGATCCGCTCGGTCGCGACGTACAGCATCGCGACGAAGAGGCCGAAGATCAGCAGGGTGGTGCCGAAGTCGTTTTCGAGCACGAGCACCAGAGCGGCGGCGAGCCAGGCGATGGCGAGCGGCCCGAGGTCGCGGGCACGGGGGAAGGTGATGCCGAGGAACTTGCGGCCTGCGAGGGCGAGCATGTCGCGGGTCTGCACGAGATAGCCGGCGAAGAAGACCGCGAGCAGGATCTTGGCGACCTCGGCGGGCTGGAAGGTGAAGGCGCCGAGCTTGATCCAGATCTTCGCGCCGTAGACGGAGTGGCCGAAGGGGGTGAGCGGCAGGGCGATGAAGACGAGGGCGGCGAGGCCGGCCGTGTAGGTGTAGCGGCGCAGGACGCGGTGGTCGCGCAGGGCGACGAGCACGACGAGGGCGATGGCGACGCCGATGCCGGTCCAGATGAGCTGTCGCAGGGCCAAACCGGAGCTGAAGTCGCGGCCGGCGGCGAGGTCGAGCCGGTGGATCATCACCAGGCCGATGCCGTTGAGCAGGGTGACGATCGGCAGGATGATCGGGTCGGCGTAGGAGGCCCGCCAGCGCAGCACGAGGTGCACGCCGAGCGCGATCGCGGCGAGGATGCCGGTGTGGCCGAGCAGGTCGGGCGGGATCTCGCCCGACTCGGCGACGGTGACGTTGACGTAGGCGAGGATGACGACGCCGATGGCGAGCGCCGTGAGCAGCAGCTCGACATTGCGCCCGCGTGCCGGGGTGATCGTCGTGATGGCCCGCCTCATCGCCCGCAGGGCTCCCCGGTGGCCCGCAGCCGGCCGCACTTCTCGGCGGCGGCGCGCAGGCTGGCGACCCGCTCGTCGGCGGCCGGGCGCGAGTCGACGGAGATCGTCGCCTCGACCTCGTCGCGGTAGAAGGAGGGCAGCTCGGCCATCTCGATGTCGGTCTCGTCGACGGCGGTGTGCAGGGTGATCGGGCCGAGGTCCTGGGCGACGCCGCGGAAGATCGTGACGTGCCCGTCACGGGCGCCGACGTAGTACTGCTGCTGGGTCCAGGCGTAGCCGCCGTAGGCGACCGCGCCGAGGAGGAGCAGTGCGACGGCCAGCCCACCGATGCGGCGCAGCCAGCGGGCGCGCCGGCTCGGGCTCTCCTCGGCGAGCTCGACGTCCTCGTCGTCGTCGCCCGCGGTGAGGGCGGCGGCCCGGGCGGCGGGCGAGGTGTCGACCCGCTTGGCGGGGCGGCGCAGGGCGGCGGAGCCGACGACCTGCGGCTGCGTCGAGGGGCCGGTGCCGGAGTCGACGACGTCGGCGACGACGACGGTGACGTTGTCGGGGGCGCCGGCCCGCAGCGCGAGGGAGACGAGGTCGTCGGCCGCCCGCCCGGGGGCGGTGCCGGCGGTGAGGATCTCCTCGATGGTGTCGAGCGCGACGAAGCCCGAGAGCCCGTCGGAGCACAGCATGTAGCGGTCGCCCGGGCGGGCCTCGCGGGCCCCGATGTCGGGCTCGTCGCCGGCGTCGCCGGTGAGCACGCGGGTGACGACGGAGCGCTGCGGGTGGGTGCTGGCCTCTTCCTCGGTGATGCGCCCCTCGTCGATGAGGGTCTGCACGAAGGAGTGGTCCTTGGTGATCTGGGCCAGGCGCCCCTCGCGCAGGAGGTAGGCGCGGGAGTCGCCGATGTGGGCGAGGATCAGCTTGTTGCGGGCGCGCATGATCGCGGTGACCGTCGTGCCCATGCCCTCGAGCTCGGGGTTGTCGGCGATGGTGTGCGCGATCTCGTCGTTGGCCGCGGTGATGGCCCGTCCCAGCTGGGTGGAGGCCTCGGCGGCGGTGAGGGAGTCGTGGTCGATCTCGACGAGCTCGGTGACGACGGTCGCGGAGGCGATGTCGCCGCCGGCGTGGCCGCCCATGCCGTCGGCGACGACGAGCAGGTGGGGGCCGGCGTAGCCGGAGTCCTGGTTGTCCTTGCGGACCAGCCCGACGTCGGAGCGGGCGGCGTAGTGGAAGGTCAGCGCCATCGCTAGTTCCTCAGCTCGATGACGGTGCGCCCAATCCGGATCGAGGTGCCGACCTCGACGGGGACGGGGTCGCCGACGCGGTACTGGCCGACGAAGGTGCCGTTGGTCGAGCCGAGGTCCTCGACGTACCAGCCGTCCTCGGCGCGCAGGATCCGCGCATGCCGCCCGGAGGCGAACTCGTCGTCGAGGACGAGTGCGCACTCGGGGTTGCGTCCGATGAGGACGCCGGCGTCGCGAAGGGGGAGGGAGGTGCCGGTGAGCGGGCCGGTCGTCAGCACGATGTGCGTCGGCGTGCGCGGGTTGCGCGCGGGGCGCGGGGTGGCCGGGGCGGCGCTCTCGGTGCTGGCGCGGCGGGCGGCCTTCTTGGGCGGGGCGGGGCGACGGTTGACGACCCGGGTGCCGAAGAGGTCGGTGCGCAGCACGGAGGCGACCGACAGGACGAAGACCCACAGCAGCACGAGCAGGCCGAGGCGCAGCACGGTGACCGTCAACTCGCTCAACTCGGGGCTCCTGTCGGGGGGATGGTGGTCGCGTCAGCGACCGGCGTGGAAGGTGGCCTGGGTGCGACCGACGGTGATGCGGTCGCCGTCGGAGAGCTGGGCGGCGTCGGTCGGCTCGCCGTTGACGAAGGTGCCGTTGGTCGAGCGCAGGTCCCGGACGTGGGTGACGAGGCGGGGCCCGTCGTGGGTGACGCGCACCTCGCAGTGCCGGCGGGAGATGCCGGGGTCGTCGAGGACGACGTCGGCGCCCTCGTCGCGGCCGAGCACGGTCATGGCGGCGATGAGCGGGTAGCGCTCGCCGTCGACCTCGAGCCAGGGCCGGTCGTGGACCGAGCGGGGGGTGGCTGCGGGGCGGGCCGGTGCCGGGCGGTGGACGGCGGTCGGCTGGTCCTCGGCGGCCGGGCGGGGCCGCGGGACGGTCTGCTGGGGGGCAGCGGGCGGGGGTGCAGGTGCCGGCTCGTCCTCGACGTCGTCGAGGTCCCAGCCGCCGGAGTACTCGTCGTAGGCGTCGTGACGGTCGTCGGTGCGGGCCTGCTCGTCGGAGTAGGCGCGCACCTGCTCGGCGCGCTCGACACGCTGCCGGGCGGTGGCGGGGCGGACCCGGAAGACGCCGGTCTCGAGCTCGTCGTCCTGGTCGAAGAGGACTTGCAGGGGGCCGCCGGGCTGGTAGCGCTGCGACTCGCAGTGCTCCTGGGCGGCCGCGACCAGCTCGTCCTCGAGCTCTTGGTCGAACTCGGTGAGGCGCTCGTAGTCGCTCGGTGCGAGCTCGACGGTGAAGAGGTTGGGCACGATCGTGCGACCCCGGCCGAGCATGGTCGCCCGGTCGTCCATCGCGCGGCGGAGCGCGGAGGCCAGCTCGAGCGGTTGCACCTCGGCACGGAAGGCGCGGGCGAAGACGCCGTTGACGGTGCGCTCGAGCTTGCGCTCCATCCTCTCGAAGAGGCTCACGCTTCCTCCCTTCGGGCAGCGGTCGACACGGACATGGGTCCGGCCACCCTAACGGCGCTGGCTGGGCGATGCCTGCACCCGCGCCGTGGTGCGTCTGCCCGCTGCGGGAGGCCGGCGAAGGGAGGAGTTCGCGTCAGCGCTACGGCCCTACCCCACCGGGGGGTAAGGCCGTAGTCCCTTCACCCGCTCCCTGAGGAGGCCGCCCGCGGCCGTCTCCAACGCGCTCCCTGAGGAGGCC